>JAIRQZ010000011.1 GCA_031256235.1 Christensenellaceae bacterium
CATAGACCGAGCCGCCGATTTAGAGTTCGACGGAGACTGCAGAAGATTTCGCACCTTTGCAGACTGCACATTATATTTTATCATGCGGTTCTGGGTTTGTGACGAGGGACTGACAAAAACTTTTTCATATGATAAAATATTTTATGCAAAAGATTGTTTCAATCGTCGGGTTGACGGCCAGCGGGAAAAGTGGCCTTGGCATCAAAATTGCCAGGGAGTTTAACGGCGAGATTATAAGCGCCGATAGCAGGCAGGTTTACAGGGGGTTGGATATAGGCTCGGCAAAGGTGACGGAGGAAGAACAGAAATTGGTGAAACATCATTTGTTGGATGTTGTTGACCCAGGCGAGAAGTTCGATGTGTTCGAGTTTCAAAAGAGGGCGTATGAGGCGATTGATGACATTTTAAGTAGGGGTAAGTTGCCCATTATCGTGGGTGGGACGGGGCTTTATTCGCGCAGTGTTGTCGAGGGGTATGAATTTGGCGGCAGGGAGACTGATATCTTTTCATCCGTGTCTTGCGACTGCGGAACTCGCATGCCACTTCGTGGCACCGGAGCCACTCCGTTGAGGCTCCTTGCTCAAACAGTCCTCGTCGCTGACGACACTGCTTCAAAGACATCAGTTCCCTTACCTTCTTGCCCTGGGTTTGAGGTTTTGCAGGTTTGTTTGATGCCGTCGAAAGAGTTTATAAGGCCGCTTGTGGAAAAACGTATTGATGAGCGTCTTAAGTGTGGGATGATTCAGGAGACGAAGCAGTTGTTGGAGCGTGGTGTGAGCGAGGAATGGTTGCAGTCTTTGGGCCTTGAGTATTTTTGGAATGTTGAGTATATCAAGGGCCGTGTAACGTTGGATGAGTATAAAAAATGGCTTTGCATTAAGAGTATGCAGTTTGCCAAACGCCAGAGGACTTGGTTCAAGAAGGAAAAGAATACGGTCTTTTTAACCGAGCCCGAGAATTTTTATTTGGACGCTATGAAGTTGATTAAGCGGTTTTTGACGTAGACGACCTTATGCTTTGTTGGGGAGGTCCGCATCGGCGCTTCCAGTGTCACCCTTACGGCTGGAAGCGCCAGTGCCTGTTTCTCGACGGCTTTTTGGTCGGCGTCGGCAGGTACCGTTATTCGGGTGACGATTTTGCTGTTGACTTGGACTGCGATTTCAATGTTGGCGGCCGTCAGATACTTTTCGTTTTCGACCGGGAATGATTGGTCGAATATTGAGGGGGCTTCGCCGAGTTGTTCCCAGAACTCTTCCGCGATGTGCGGGACCATTGGGGCCAACAATAGCACGAGGGTTTTGACCGCGGTTCGTGAGATGTCTTTTTGCGCGTTGATTGCGTTCAATAATTCCATGCATCGCGCTACCGCCGTATTGAACGAGAAGTTTTCCAGGTCGCGACGCACGCTTTTGATGGCGGTGGCTTCGGCGTGGAGTAAATCTTCGGTTGCGGGCCGTGTCACGCCTTTGGTGGCCCGTGCCACGGCGAACTCTACACGTTCGATGAAGCGCATGGTTGATTTTAGGGTTGCTTCGTCCCATGGCCCGCCGTCGGTATAGTTAAACCCGAACAGCATATAGAGGCGCAGGATGTCGCTTCCGAATTCGTCGACGTATTTGTCGGGGGTGATTGTGTTGCCTTTGGACTTTGACATCTTGCGCCCGTCGGGGGCCAGAATCATGCCTTGATGGACGAGTGAGGGCAACATTTCGCGGTGCTTTATAAGGCCTTTGTCGTACAAAAAGTTGGTTATAAACCGTGTATATAGAAGGTGCATGCAGGCGTGTTCTGCCCCTCCGATGTATTTATTCACGATTGGGGCGGTTTTTTCAAAGGGCACGTCCGTGCGCGTGGCATATGGATAGCGCAGGAAGTACCAACTTGAACAAACGAAGGTGTCCATGGTGTCGACTTCGCGTTTGGAGGGTTTGCCACAGATTGGGCATTTGCAATTTACGAATTCGGGGACGGATGCAAGCGGTGACGCGCCTTTGGGCTTGAAGTCTTTGATATACGGAAGTTCGACGGGCAAATCCGATTCGGGGACGGGCACGGTGCCGTGTTCGGGGCAATAGATGATTGGGATTGGTGTGCCCCAGTATCTTTGGCGACCGATACTCCAGTCGCGGAGGCGGTAGGTCGTCGTGGGTTTACCGAAAACTTTGTCGGTGAAGGGGGCATTGACAATTGGCAGTTTGTACTTTTTGGCAAACGCCGCGTCGCGGTCGTCGTATGCGGGGACGCCCATTACTGCGCCTGTGCCGTAACTGTCCAAGACATAATTCGCCGTCCAGACCGGAATCTTTTTGCCCGTGGCGGGGTTTGTTACGTATTTGCCTGTGAATTGCCCCAGCATTTCTTTGTTGTCGCTTGGTGGATAATCGCCCGCCACTGCGATAAAGGTTGCGCCCAGTATTGTATCGGGGCGTGTTGTGAAGACCCGTAGGTCATCGAAGTCGATATATGCGCCGACCGACTTGCCTATCCAGTTTTTTTGCATGGTTTTGGTCTTGTTGGGCCAATCCAGGCCGTCGATGCCTTCAAGCAACTTGTCCGCGTAGTCGGTGATTTTTAAAAACCATTGCTTCATGTTGCGACGTTCCACTACTGTGTCGCAACGCTCGCATTGGTCGCCGATGACTTGCTCGTTCGCCAAGACTGTCTTGCATTTGTCGCACCAGTTTACGGGGGCTTCTTTTTGATAGGCCAATCCCGATTTGAAAAGTTGTAAAAACAGCCATTGTGTCCATTTGTAATAGTCGGGAAAGCATGTGGTCATCGTGTAATCCCAGTCGTACATGCCACCCAGGTTTTCAAGTTGTTTACGCATGACTTGCATATTTTTTATTGTGTTATCGCGTGGATGGGTATTTGTCTTTAATGCGTGGTTTTCCGCGGGCAGGCCGAATGCGTCGAAACCCATGGGTTGGAACACATTATATCCGCACATTCTTTTGAATCGGGCGTGGGTATCGGAGGGTGCATAGTTAAAGTAGTGCCCCATATGGAGGCTTGCCCCGCTTGGGTAGGAAAACATTTCGAGGCAATAGTACGGGGGGCGTGCGGGGGCTCGCGTCTCCGTAGGCGAACTTGCCGTCGCGCTGTATTTGTTTGTTTTGTTTTCTTGCCAGTATTTGCGCCACTTTTCATGGACCTTTATATAATTCATGTATTGATGATATCAATAATTTGACATAAGTGCAATAAATGTATATAATAAAAACCGTGGCGGGCAAAAGAAAATTCATCTCTCAAGAATACAGTACCCAACAGAAGGGTAAGAACCTTAAGGAAGGCTCTAAAGGTTCGCGTGGTGTCACAATTATTGCTACGTTGTTTTTCTCGGTTGCTTTGCTTACAGGGATTGGGTTGATTTCCTTTACAATCGTGTTCTTTTATTCGGCCGTAATGGGGCCAAGTATGATGACGGTGCTTAATGCCAAGTTTGACGGCACCGAGGCAAGCAATACCGACTCGGTCATTGTTAACCGATATGCGAAACCCAAGCGCGGCGACATTATTGTTGTCAACCATTACGACCCCCAAGGCAATTTTGTGGAACTTCATATCAAACGCCTTATTGCCCTTGGCGGTGAAAGCATTTGCTTTATTGATGAGGGGGACCATTACAATATTGAAGTGCACAACAACCTTGGCCAACTTGTGTCCGATGCCAACTATCCGACGCTTAACACCGGTGTAGAACACAGCAATATGAAAAATGACCATTATGACCGATTTTATAACTATCAAATAGGCGGTGACCCAGATGATGTGGACGGGACGTGGCTTGCGGAAAGTTACCGCAGGAGTTTGGATAACAACCCTGGGTTTAGGACCCATTATTTAAAGGACGGCGTCAAGACTCCGTTTTTGCAATATCATTATGGACGCAAGCGTTACGAATTCAAGTTACCTGATGATTACGTTTTTTACATGGGCGATAATCGTGGCGGCAAAAATCCCAGCAACAACAAAAGTAACGACTTTGCGAGGATGAGTATTGATTGCACATACTTTGGCCCGCAGCCCCGTTCCCACATTGTTGGCGTTGTGACTGAACTTGTCCAAGGTAAATCCGCTCCGCAGTGGTTTGCGAGTAAAATTGTATGGCTTGTAACATTTAAATGGGCCAAGAAGTGATTTTTAACTTTGTGTTTCTTTAGCAAAAGCGATATGTTTGCACCAGGTGCGTTTTTTACAGTTTGGGCAAGATAATTTACGGCTTCCAAAACAGTGGACTCCCCTGGCCCAGTTCCAAAATGTTGGGGTCACGATTTTGCCACATTCACTGCAAACGTAGGAACTGGCTCTCCAACAACCGACGACAAATAAAATTATGCTTGCCATAAACAGCGCAATTGCCGTGGCCAACACCCAGATGTCCAATTTTTCGGAGGCCATTATCACGATAAGATAGAACGCACCGCATACAAAGAATTGTAGGTTTATGACTGCAAGCACTGTTAGGCTTGTTTTTTTGTTCATTCTTCTTCCTGTTCGGCTTGGGCGATTGCGACGCAAACGACTTGGGCATTGCCTGCGACCTTCATGATGCGAACGCCTTGGGTATCGCGCGATATTTTAGAGATTTCACGTGCGCGGGTTCGGATGATTGTGCCGTTGTCGCTGATGAGCATTACGTCTTGTTCGGGTTTGACCTGTTTCAAGTTGACAAGGGGTCCAGTTTTTTCGTTGAAGATACCTGCTTTGATACCTTTGCCAGCGCGGGATTGAAGGCGATAGTCATCGACTTCGCTTCGTTTGCCATAGCCGTTACAGGACACGGTTAAGATTTCATAACCAGGCATAAGCACTGTCATATCGACGACCTTGTCGTTTTTCGCGTCGAGGTGGATACTTTTTACCCCGCTTGCGGTGCGACCCATGCTGCGGACGTCTTCTTCGCTGAAGCGGATGCACTTGCCCGTTGAACTTGCCATCAAGATTTCGTCGCGGCCACTTGTAAGTTGGACGCTTATTAATTCGTCACTTTCGCGCAATGTGATTGCGACTTTGCCTACGCGACGGATTTTTTTGAATTCCGAGATTTCGGTCTTTTTTACAAGGCCGTCGGCGGTCGCCATCATCAGGTGCCCGTTGTCGAAGTTTTCGACGGGGATGCAAGCGGTGACGCGTTCCTTGGTTTGGGCTTCAAGACCTGTGTCAAGTTGCAACAGGTTGACAATCGCGCGACCTTTTGTGGCCTTGGCGGCTTCGGGGACTTCGTAGGCCTTTATGCAATAGACTTTACCAACATTGGTGAAAAATAACAGGTCATGGTGTGTGCTTGTGACGAACAGGCTTTCGACGAAGTCTTCTTCTTTGGTCGTGTGGGCGTTTGCTCCGCGACCGCCGCGTTTTTGTGCGCGGTATTCGGCCAATGGAAGACGCTTGATATATCCAAAGTGCGACATTGACACGACGACGTCTTCTTTTTCGATGAGGTCGGCGATTTCGATTTCGCCGAAGTCATGCACAAGTTCGGTGCGCCTTTCCATGCCGTATTTGTCGCGGATTTCGGTAAGTTCGCGCTTGATGATTTCCAGGACGCGCTTGCCCGATGCCAAAATCGATTTCAAGTCGGCAATCAACAATTTGAGTTCCGCAAGTTCGGCCTTGATTTTGTCGACTTCCAACTTGGCCAATCGGTGCAACTTCATTTCCAAAATCGCGTTGGATTGTTTTTCCGACAAGATAAACTTTTTCATTAACTTTGCTTGGGCGTCTTGTTTGTCTTCGCTTGTCCTTATGATTTTGATTACTTCATCGATGTTTGCAAGTGCAATCACCAACCCGTCCAAGATGTGGGCGCGGGCTTCGGCGGCATCAAGGTCGAATTTTGTTCTTCGCAGGATGACTTTTTTTTGGTGTTCCAAATATTCGACCAACATTTCCTTTAAATTCAAAAATTTCGGTGTGCCGTTAACAAGAGCAAGGAAGATAATGCCGACCGAGATTTGCATTTGAGAGTGCTTGTAAAGTTGGTTCAAAACGACTTGGGGTTGGGCGTCGCGTTTCAAATCGATTACGATACGCAGGCCTTCCCTGTCCGATTGTTCGTGGATGTCCGTGACGCCTTCGATTTTTTTGTCTTTGCCAACGCAAATGTCGGCAATGTTTTTGATAAGTGTGGCTTTGACGACTTGGTACGGAATTTCGGTGATGACAATTCGTTGTTTGCCCGATTTGTCGTCGACTTGGATATCGGCTTTGGCGCGGATTACCATGCCTCCGCGACCTGTTTTATAGGCGTGCTTGATTGCGGCGCGCCCCATGATAAGGCCACCCGTTGGGAAATCGGGCGCGGGGATAAGTTTTATAAGTGAATCGACACTGATTTCTTCGTCATCGATGACCGCGATTACGCCGTTAATGACTTCGGTCAAGTTGTGCGGAGGGATGCTTGTAGCCATACCGACCGCGATACCTTCCGAACCATTGACCAACAAATTTGGAAAGCGCGAGGGCAGGATTTTGGGTTCTTGCAAGCTTTCATCGAAGTTCGGTTTGAAATCGACTGTGTTTTTGTCGATGTCGCGTAACATTTCGTTGGATATTGTGGAAAGACGGGCCTCGGTATAACGCATGGCGGCGGGCGGGTCGGCATCAATAGAACCAAAGTTTCCGTGTCCGTCGATAAGCGGTACCGACATCGACCAAGGTTGTGCCATACGTACCAAGGCATCGTAAATCGCGCTGTCACCATGCGGGTGGTATTTACCCATTGTGTCACCTACGATACGGGCGGATTTTTTGTGCGGAGTGTTGCTTGTGACCCCAAGTTCGTACATCGAGTACAAAATTCTTCGGTGAACAGGCTTTAATCCGTCACGCGCGTCGGGGATGGCGCGCGAAACGTTGACCATCATGGCATACGACATGAAGGACTTTTTGATTTCGTCCTCGATGCGAATCTTTATGATTTTGCTGTTGTCGATAATTTCCGTACCAGTTGTTTTTTCTTTATCTGCCATATTTCCTCCTTACACATCCAAGTTCTCGCTGTATTGCGCCGCGTGGTCCGCGATAAAGTCGCGCCTTAACTCGGGCTTTTCACCCATGAGGGTGCTGAAAATCTCGTCCGCCATGAACGCGTCCTCCAAGGAAACTTGCAGGAGTGTCCTGTTTTGGGGGCTCATCGTTGTTTCCCAAAGTTGTTCTGCGTTCATTTCACCAAGACCTTTGTAGCGTTGGATTGTAACGCCCGAGCGTGAGTTGCCAAGGGCCTTTTCCAAATCGGCGTCAGAATAATAGTAGGTTTCGGTCTTGCCACGCGAAACTTTGTAAAGCGGGGGCTGTGCGATATAGACGTGGCCTTTTTCAACAAGGGGTTTCATGAAGCGATAGAAGAACGTAAGTAAAAGAATACGAATGTGTGAACCATCGACGTCAGCATCGGTCATGCAAATGATTTTGCCGTATCGGAGTTTGTTGATTTCAAAGTCTTCTTGGATTCCACACCCGAATGCGGTAATCATGTTTTTAATTTCGGCGTTTTCCAAGACGCGACCAAGACGTGCCTTTTCGACGTTTAAGATTTTACCACGAAGCGGTAGGATTGCCTGGAACCTTCTGTCGCGGCCTTGTTTAGCCGTTCCGCCCGCGGATTCACCCTCGACGATATAGATTTCGCATTCTTCCATTTTACGGCTTGTGCAATCGGCAAGTTTACCTGGGAGCGTTGTTGTTTCAAGGACGGATTTGCGACGGATAAGGTCTTTTGCGTTACGTGCCGCGTCGCGGGCGTTACGTGCGATTATGAATTTGTTGATAAGTTCTTTTAATTGTTTTGGGTTTTCTTCCAAGAATTCTGTAAGTCCCTGTTGCATGGCTTTTTCGACTTCCATACGCATTTCGCTGTTACCCAATTTTGTTTTGGTTTGGCCTTCAAATTGAGGGTCCATAAGTTTGACCGATATTACCGCGCAGATACCTTCCAAAGTATCGTCGATTGATAACTTGTCGGCGTCTTTTAAAAGGTTTAACTTTTTACCGTATTCGTTGACGATTTTGTTAAGCGCGTTACGGAATCCGATAAGGTGGACGCCACCTTCTTCGGTGTTGATGTTGTTGGCATAGGTGTTGATATTTTCGCCATAGCCGTCGTTATATGCAAAAGCAATTTCAACTTCGTTGTTTTTATTTTGCTTGTGTATATAAATTGTTTGCGGGATTACCAAATCTTTGTTGCGGTTAAGGTATTCAACGAACTCGACTATACCGCCCTTGAAGCAAAAGTCGTCTTTGCGTTCGCGACCTGGCCTATGGTCAGCCGAGATGATGTGCAGGCCTTTGTTAAGGAACGCGACTTCGCGCAAACGTCCGCGGAGGTGGTCATAGTTGAAATCAATCGTGTCAAAGATTTCGCTGTCGGGGAAAAACGTGACTTTGGTACCGCGTTGTTTGCTTGTACCAATTTCGGCCAAAGGTTTTTGCGGAATACCGCGGTTGTATGTTTGTTTGAAGTGCTTGCCGTCTTGGAAAACTTCGACCTCGAGCCATTCCGAAAGCGCGTTGACAACAGATATACCGACACCATGCAAACCACCCGAGATTTTATATCCACCGCCTTCGCCGAACTTGCCACCTGCGTGCAGTTTCGTTAAAACGACCTCGACGCAACTTACTTTTTCGGTTGGGTGCTTGCCCGTTGGAATACCACGCCCGTTATCCGTAACGGAAACCGAGCCGTCCTTTAAAATTTCGACGGTGATTGTGTCGCAGTGACCTGCCAAGGCTTCGTCAACGCTGTTGTCGACAATTTCGACGATAAGGTGTTGAAGCCCTCGTTCACTTGTACTTCCGATGTACATGCCTGGTCTTTTGCGGACCGCTTCAAGGCCTTGGAGGACCTGAATTTTGGTCTCGTTGTATTCGCTTTTTACGGTCGAAATCTCGTTTTTTGCCATGTGATATTTTAGCATATTCGCCCATTTAAAACCAAACGAAAACGAAAAAAATAATGGCAAAAACGCCCAAAAACCACATGTTTTTGCTTAAAAGGCCATTTAAAGGCGTTACACGGTTATCTTTCGGGGCTTTCAGGTTTGTTCTTTGGTGTTTCAGAGCCGTCCGCGGGGGCGATGCAAAGGCAACGGAATGGGTCTTTTCCAGTGCTGTAAGTCTTTATACCCTCGACACTTGCAAGAGCGGTATGGACGATTGCGCGGTCACGTGCATTCATGGGTTCAAGTTTTATAAAGCGTCCGCTTTTTTTAACATACTCGGCTTTTTTCATGGCAAGGCTTTCGAGCGTGTTGCCACGTTTTTCTTTGTAGTCTCCGACGTTGACAAAGACGCGCGTGCCTTCGCCGTTTGCGTTGGAGATTGCGATGCTTGACACAAGCGTTTGAAGGGCGTTCAAGACGACTCCGTTTTTGCCGATTAATCGGCCGATGTTGTCGCCTGAGATATTGATGTTAAAGGCGGTGTCGGTGAATTGGGTTGTAACGGTCGAGTCGTTGTCAAGGGTGGCCAAAAGTTTTGTGACAAAATCAAGGGTCTTTTGGAACTTTGTGGCGAGTTTGCCGTCAGCACGCTCGGCGGCGTGTGAGCCTTTCGAAGATTTTTCGACGCAAAAGTCCTCGGCGACTTTATTTTGTGATTTTATTTCACGTTTTCCCGCCTGCGGGGTTTTTGCTTGCGAAACATCTTCTGCGGCTCTCTTCGGTTCTGGTTTAACTTCTTTTTTTGGGGTGGCTGGTTTTGCATCCTCTTTTACTTTTACCAAATACACGCCTTTGCTGAACATACCGCCTTCCTTTAAAACTTCCACGGTGACTTCGTCTTGGGCGACGCCAAGTTTTTCGCAGGCCTCTTCAATTGCTTCAAACGCGGTTTTGGCTTTGACTTCGATTTCTTTTTTGCTCATTTTTTCTTCCTTTTAAAATATTTAGCATGCGGATTGATTAACGACTTGTCGGTTTCGTCGGGGTCAAGTCCGCGGGCTTTCCTGTGTTTGTCCTGCCATGCAAGCAGTTTGTCGACCGGCCATCCAAGTCCGAATGCAATTATGGTGGACAGCAAAGAGTTTGTAATAATGTAAATCGCAAGGGCGGCTGTAGATGACATGGTAAAGAAAATCATGATAGCAGGCAGTACGAACATCATAATTTTGCCTACTACTGCAGGGTCGACTTGTGGGGCCTTTGGGTCGGTTTGGTCTTTTGCATCGCGCATCGAGTAAACTGCGACGGCCTCTTTGGGTTTAGTGGATTCATCGGTTTTTTTCTTTGTTTTCATTAATCGGGCGGTAATGTACGAAGACCCCCACGAGGTAACGCCCGCCAAAACAACCAAAATCAAAAGCCCGTTCCAGTTGCGTTTGTGGCTTGCGTCAAGGTTTGCATATATGAAATCGTATTGTTCGATTTTCATTTCAAGTTTGCTTTTTTTGTTTTCGTCTGGAAGTGCCGTGATATCTACCCCAAGTTCGTCGGCGATGGCCTGGTTCGCGACGTCAAGTTCGGCGTCGGTGATTTCAACTTTTCGATTATTAACGTATTCGGCAACGGTAAGTGTGCCACTTGACCAGGGTACGTCTTCGTGCCAGATGTTTTTTATCCAAAGGAAACTTGTGTTGTGTTTCGTGTATGCGTCGTTGAGGGCGATTTTAAACTCGGAACTTTCAAGCGTTAGGCCCAAACCGTCGGGGTCATCGCGGTATTGATAATAGACGGCCTCCAGATTATTTGCCGCCAACACGACGTTATGTGTGGCAACCGCGCGCAAGGATGTGAAAATCGACATGAATATTGCAAGCGTCAAAAACAAGTTGATAATAGTGAAAAGGCAGAACCCACCCATTTTGTACCCGTGTTTTTTGTAAAGGGCTTGGCGTGCTTGGTTCAACTTCATCATGTCGTCTTTGTATTGTTCCTTTAAAAGGTCTTCTTCGGGCTTGATTTTCGCCATGAATTTCGCGTTCTTTTTTGTAAAGTACTTGTTGGCAAAGTCCATAGGGAATAAAACCAACTTTAAAATAATTGTAAAGAATATAAGTGCAAGGCCATAGTTCAATGCACCATGATTGTGCATCGCTCCCGCCAAAACATAGACAAATTTGCCGATGAAAGGAAACCAGCCACTTCCTTTTGCCGGAAATTCCACAAGACCTTGTAACAAATTGATTAAATTACCCATTTCGCTCCTCCCGAATACCCAAAGGGTACAGGGTCATATCCGTGTCCGTTTTTGTTGAACGGATTACAGCGCATGATTCGCCAAATTCCTTTTTTCCAACCTCTTAAAATTCCGAAACGTTTTATTGCTTCCAAAGTATATATCGAGCAGGTCGGATAGAAATGGCAACGGTTTCCCAACAAGGGCGAAACACATGCGCGATAGAAGTATACAGGCAAACTTCCGATGAACGCAAGGATTTTCTTCATACCCAATTCACCAATTCTTGCGGGACGACCAAATCCCCGCGACCGATTGCAATTTCGACTCCGGGTTTAATCGTGCCATGAAAATCACTCCCGCCCGAAATTAAAAGATCATTCGCTTTTGCAAACTTGACAAGTTTTTCCCGACACGCCTTGTCTGCGCTTGGGTGAAAGCATTCGATGCCGTCGACGAAGTCCTTTGTGAAATCAAGTATGGTATCTGCGTCATCAAGATATTCCGCGGGGTGCGCCAAAAATGCCACGCCACCGCAGTCTTTTATTATGGTTGCGACCTCTTTTGCGGACTTTAGATAGGCGCTTGGGTCAACAAAAAGCGGCGACTTTTTGTTTGTAATCCCTGCCCTGTACAAATAGGTTATGTTCCCGAAAAACTTTGGGTCAGTTTTGTCACATATTTTTTTGTCCGAAAGTATTAATCCGTTTACTTCCCATGCGCTTTTTGTATTGTTCATGCCTTGCGGGACATTAAGGCCAAGTTTCTTAAGATTTTTAATTGTTTGGTCTCTGTAAGAATCAAGAGCGTTCTTGCCTGGATAATCCGTCATATATTTTTTCATTTTCTTTGTGTCAATGTTATAACCAAGTATTTCGATAAGTTTGCCGTCGACGTGCGTTGTAATCTCGATGCCCTGTATAATTTTGCCAGGGAACAGATTGCGAATTTCGGGTTTTTCGATTTCGTCATATGCTCCGACACGGTTGTGGTCAGTGATTGATATAGTATCCAAGCCCGCATCCACGGCACGCTTTAAAACTTCCGCGACCGAGTATGACCCGTCGGAATATTTGGTATGTATATGAAGGTCAATTTTCATGAAAGCAACCCCCTTTTCGTAACACATATTCCACCGCCTTGGTTATTTCCAAAACGGTTTTGTTTTTGATTTCTTCTTTCGCGACGAAGATATAATTATGGTCGGGTGCAATGTTATTTAAAAGACTTCGTACGGCCTCGCGCATTTTGCGGACAGACTTGTGGCGGATTACGGAATTTCCAACTTTTTTTGATGCCGAAAATCCAACGCGTTTGTCGGTGTCCTTCATCTTGGCGGACACAAACACAAGCGTCAAACAATCCGACCCGATACTTTTGCCGTGGCGGTATATATAATTGAAGGCTTTTCGTTTTTTTAAACGGTATTGTTGTTTAAGCATAAATTGTTGCCAGTCACTGGCTTACGCACTTAATACCTTACGGCCACGAGCACGGCGACGTTTAAGAACCTTTCGGCCTGCGGTTGTTTCCATGCGCTTGCGAAAGCCGTGGACTTTTTGTTTACTGCGTTTTTTGGGTTGGTAAGTGCGTTTCATGTGTTGACTATAACAGTCAAACCTTGACATTGTCAATATACTTTGGTATAATAAATGCAATGAAAATTGATACGCCACCGATAGTTTATGATTACAGTGCTTTTTTGCTTGATTGGGATGGGACACCTGTCGACAGCATGCCTATATGGAACGAGTTATATACTGGATATATCCGTAGCAAAGGTCGTGTCCCGCATGAAAATTTCCAACAAGAAAAAGACGATATTCTTCACTCCTTGGCAAAAGCAGACAATGTTTTTGCAAGGCTTTATGATGAACTTCATAGAATCTACGATATTAAAGGGATTTCAGGTGAAGAAGCCCTTGCGGAAAGCACTTTGGTCTCGGAAGAAAAACTTCGTACTTTACAATATAAACCAAATGCGGCAAAGTTTTTGCGCGATGTAAAAGCCCTTGGCATGAAAATGGCGGTTGTGACAACGGGCGATAATGCCTCGTTTGATGCAATCCGACGTGGAAATTTCAAGATGCGAGCCGAGGCCGACTTTGATCAAATATTCGAGGGCCGAATTATAACAAGCGACATTTGTAAAAGTTTGGGGATTCAAGGCAAACCGAGCGGCGACCCCTATCGTTATGGTGCGCGACTTTTGAATATTGCACCAAAAGATTGTTTGGTTTTTGAAGATTCCATGAACGGCGCGAAGGCTGGGTGGGATGCGGGCATGGATATGTGCATTGTGCGCGATAGTTACAGCGACAAAGACCGTGAAGAAATGAAGTACATTGCGAAACATGTGCCTACGAAAACTTATTTTATTGAAGATTTGGGCGAAGTCCGCTATTGACATTGTGGATAACTTGGTCTACCTTTATCGGGCATGAATATCCAGAAAATTTGGGAAGACGCAAAAAAGGAAATGCACGGGCGCGTTTCGCAGGTATCTTTTGACTTGTGGATAAAGCCCCTTGTTGCCGAAGCATTTGAAGACGGCGAATTTATTTTGGCGGCCAACAGCACAATGGGTAAACAGCAAGCCGAAAACACCCGCCACTTTGTACATATCGAAAGCGTGATTAAGGAACTTGCCCCTATTGTGGAAAAAGTCAAAATTATTGATGCTATTGAACGCGAACGCCGACAACACGATGTTGTATCCGACAGCAAGGCAGAAATCACACCAAAAAAACCGACAAGTTTTATTACCGTTAATCATAATCAAACTTTTGATAACTTTATTGTGGGTAAAAGCAACCAAATCGTTTGCGCCGCGTCCGAGTCTGTTGCAAAAAAACCAGGTAAAAGCATCAATCCCTTGTTTATATATGGCGGTTCGGGCCTTGGCAAGACCCATTTATTGAACGCGATTGTCAACCATATAATGGAAACTTCGCCCAAAATGTCCATTGCATTTGCCACAAGCGAAAAATTCACCAACGACTTTGTGCAAACAATGATGAATTCAAAATCCAATGCGGTTGCGGCTTTTCGCGAAAAGTACCGTAACGCCGACATACTTTTAATTGACGACATCCAATTTATTCGCGACAAAAAAGGCACCCAGGAAGAATTTTTCCATACCTTTAATGACCTTATCCAAAACGGCCGTCAAGTCGTATTAACAAGTGACCGCCACCCTGACGAGATGCCAACCCTTGAGGACCGCATGCGTTCGCGATTCAAAAGTGGCCTTATCCAAGACATCACCCACCCCGATGTCGAGATGTGGATGGCAATATTGCAAAAAAAGGCCAATTCGGAAAACTATCGGTTAAGCGATGAAATCTGCACTTATTTGGCAAAGCATGCGCACGAACGAGACCTTAATGTCCGCGAAATGGAAGGCAATTTGACCAAAATCATTTTTTACGCATCCTTGAAGGGCAAAACCGAACCAGATATCGATGATTGCGAGGCCGCTTTGAAAGAAGTCCAAGACACAAGCAAATATCAAACCACCGCGGAAAAAATTATCGGCGAAGTCGTGAAGTATTTCAATATCACTCGTGACGACATTGTCGGCAAACGCAGGAACCGCGAATTTGTTGAACCTCGTATGATTGCAATCTATTTAATTGCCGAGTTTTTGGATATCCCGCTTATAAGCATTGGTCAACTTATCGGCGGTCGCGACCACACAACGGTCATGCACAGTCGTAATAAAATTGAAGGCCAACTTGCGCATGGCGACCTTCGCATAAAAAGAATTGTAAGTGATATATCAAAAATGGTTAACAACGAATAAAGTTTGTGTTATAATATGTACGAAGGAGAAAGAGATGGCCGTATTAGAAACTCAAAGGCATAAAGATTCAAAAACCATGTTGGCAACCGCCGTAGAGGATGCGGCATATAAATTCGAAAAGATGTTAAGGAACAAGGTACCTTGGGACGAAATTGTACGCTCGACAGAATGTTGGAGTCTTTTCAAAATTATGGACGAAAAGACTCGACAATTCGTGCGTACCGAGGCCAAAAAGGTCGCCGAGCGAAGAATTCGTACTATGGGCGACCGCACAGACAAGCAACATGACGTTTTAGATTCGATGAATATTTAACTTAATCTTACAGGTAATACAAGGAACAAGTAATCATTTGCCTTTGCGGATTCGATAACGCAAGGGCTTAATTCCCCGTTGAAGTTGATTTTAATAAACTCTTCTTGCGAGGCCTTTAAAACGTCGTAAAGATATTTTGCGTTGAAAGAGATTTTTATATCTTTGCCACTTAATTTCGCGGGGACCTTTTCCGCAATTTTACCAATTTCGTTTGCCGATGTTACGGTAATCAATTTGTCCGACATGTTCAATGTAACAAGGTTTATCTTGTCGTTTCGTACCAAGAGGCCTGCGCGCTCGACGGCATGTTCAAAGGCAGTGCGTTCGACAACGACGCTTGATTCAAAATTGCTTGGGATAATTTGGGCATAATTTATGAATTCCCCGTCGATAAGTCTTCCCGCGAAGACGGTTTTGTTGATATTCACTTGGAAAAACTTGTTATCAATTATTACGGCGACTTCCCCGTTGTCATCGGCGATAAGTTTTTTAATCTCGTCAAAACTGCGCGCAGGTACAACGACTTTCGTTTCATCGGAATGATTTTTGATGGGCTTTTCAATTTTTGACAATCGGAATCCGTCCAAAGCGACCCCTGTGATTTTGTCTTTGCCGATTTCGCAAAGTATGCCCTTCAAAATCGGACGGCTGTCATCTTGGCTTACGCTTATACGGGTTTTTGCGATAAAGTCGCGCAAAAGTTCGGACTTGATTGAAAAGTGCGGTTTTTTGTTGATGTTTACGATGTCGGGGTATTCAATGACCAAAAGGCATTGAAAGTTGCAAGTATTCTCGCCATGGGTGATGCACATGTTTTCGCCCGCCAAATTAAGTTTGACGCTTCCGCCCCCAATCCTTGCGACGTATTCGTTAAAAAGTTTTCCTGGCACGACGGTAACGCCGTCTTTTTCAACGTCGGCGCGAATTGTCTTTTGAATGTACATTTCCAAATCGGTGGCCGCCAAAGTAAGCGTTCCGTCCTTGGCCGTGATTTTGATTCCTTCCAAAATCGGGTTAATTGTGCGCGCATTTGTCGCGCGACTGACCACGGCAACGGCCTCGGCCAAATCCATTCCATCGCATGTAAGTTTCATGCCAGAATCTTAACACAATATTTTGGCGGTTGCAACAAAAAGCGTTGTGATTGACAAATTGACTTTAATATGTCATAATATGTCGATGAATGAACAATATGGTATGTGGGCAAGCAATACTTCAACCAAAAAGCACGCTTTTGTAGACCCTGCAAGAATTGTAAGCCCATTGATGGGCGAAGCAGCAATCCAAGAAGTGGTGGATATAACCATTGAACAACTTGAACAAATGTACGGCGGGAAAATCGAAGAAATCGATGCATACGAGATTTGATAATTTGTTAAACATTTAAAAAGGTGTATACTGCAATGTGTATATAAAAACACTTGCCTTGCAAAATTTCCGCAATCACGCGCGTCGTTCTTTGGAGTTATCCCAAGGTATAAATGTCTTTGTCGGCGATAATGCCCAAGGCAAAACCAATTTATTGGAAGCAATATATGTTACTTGCATAGGCAGAGGCTTTCGAAGCCCGCGCGACAAAGACGTAATCCGTTTTGGCCAACACTTCGCAAAAGTAAAAACCATCGCAACCAAGAAATTCGGTGACATAAGCATTGAAGTTATTATAAACAATCCCGAAAACACTTCGCGGACATTGAAGCAAATCAAAGTCAACGAAATCCCCATCTTAAAAATGGGCGAACTTATGGGCAACGTGGCCTGTGTGTTCTTTAACCCTGACGAATTAAAACTTGTAAAGGAGGCTCCAGCCGACCGCCGTCGTTTTATGGACATCGACATAAGCCAAATGGACAAGACGTATTTTTACAATCTTTTGCGCTATAACAAGATTTTAAAGCAAAGGAATGCTCTTTTGAAAGGAATTGACACAAAAAACGAAACCGAGATGCGTGGCCTTGATATTTGGGACGAGCAACTTGCCACGGCGGGCGAGCAAATAATAAAACGCCGAATTTACTTTTGCGAAGAATTAAATAAATTACTTCCGCCCGTGCATACGGCGTTGGCGGTTGACGAAACCGTGACATTGACATATGAGACGAACGGCGGCAACATGCCAGGCGCCTCCAAATGCTCAACTGCTACGCTCTTGTCGCCAACGGACCAGGGGGCTCCGCAAGATGAGCACTCGGAGGTGCCTGGCATGCTTGCCGCCGTTCGTTCGGCACGCGCCAACGACTTGCGTTTGCGTACTACTACGGTAGGCCCGCACCGCGATGACATACTTTTGCAAATCAACGGCCGCGACGTCCGATTGTTCGCAAGCCAAGGTCAACAACGCACCGTGGCCCTGTCGCTTAAAATCGCCGAACTTAAAATATTTGAACAGGCACTTGGCGAAAAGCCAATCTTGCTTTTGGACGATGTGTTCAGCGAACTTGACGCAAAAAGACAAGAAAAGTTATTGAAACTTATCTCGGGCTGGCAAACGGTGATTACAACAACGGAATTTAATCTGCCCTTGCCAAACGCAAAGGTTTTTAAAATCTCCTGTGTTCATTGACATTGGACGCAGAATGGTATATAATGACGATGTATGTATTTAGATATCGGAATAAGTATCTTTTTATTAATCTGTTTGGGATACGGATGGTTCAAAGGCTTTATGAACGGCGTCATTGGATTTGTGTCGGGCGCCTTGTCTTTGGCTATTGCAATTCCAAGCGCAAAAGGTGTGTCAAAAATCATTAACAAATGGTTCGGCCTTGGCAAAACATTGGACGGGATCATCAAGGGCGCGGGCAACTGGCTAAGCATCCTTATTTGTGGTATCGGCATTTATTTGTTATGCAGGTTCTTCTTTTGGGGCGTTTCAAGGGCAATCAAGAAATTCAAAGAACAATATCAACTTGTTGACAAGGTCGATCGTATCGCTGGGCTTTTCCTTGGCCTTGCAAAATGTGCGCTTGGAATATCGATTTTATTCATTGTTGTGTATCTTTTGACATCGATTCCGCTTATGAATAACTCTATGAACTGGCTTTTAAAAGGAAGCAAAGTCGGAAGTTATTTATACCACCTTGTAGTTAAATTCATCATACCGCTGTTACGAAACGCAAAAGCCGCCATACTTGGTTAATGTTCCATGTGGAACATTTTGATTAAAATTTTAATTCGCCCGATGCTCCGCCGATTTTCAACTTACCTGCGATGCGTTCAAGATCTTTTTTTGTGTGATATTCGATAATAATCTTTCCATGCGACTCGTTGCCCTGCACCACGACCTTTGTAGAAAAGTCGCGCGTCAACGTGACGGCAAACTGTTTAAGTTCCAAACTTTGCGGTTTTTGGGCCACCGTGGGCTTCTTGCCCATGATTGCGCTTTCAAGTTCACGGACAGTCATGCCCGAGGCACACTTGTTGGCAAGCGCCACACAAAGCCCCGCATCGGAAACGCCCGCAAGGCATTTCGCGTGCCCTGCGCTTATACGGCCGTGTTCCAGCAACATTTGGACTTCTTTGGGCATGTTAAGGAATCTTAACGAGTTCGCAATCGCAGGACGGCTTAAACCAAGCACGCGCGACACTTGTTCCTGTGTCATCATGTGAGTATCCATAAGTTTTTTTATGCCGACCGCGATTTCAATTTCATTAAGGTCGCTACGCATAAGGTTCTCGACAAGGGCGACCTCGGCAATTTGTTTCGCGGAATAATTGCGCACGATTGCCGGTATAGTCTTTAACCCGATGTTTTTCGCGGCCCTCCAACGTCGTTCGCCCGCAACAATCATATAGCGCGAGCCGACCCTGTTCACCAAGATAGGCTGGATTACGCCGTTTGCGCGTATACTTTCTTCAAGTTCCTGCAACTTCTCGGGCACGAAAGTTTTGCGTGGCTGGTTCAAATTATTGTCAATGGACGCAATATCTATTTCCTGCGCTCCGCCAGGGATGACCCCTGGACCCGATGCGCTTCGTGGCTCTCTGTCCTGCATCTCTTGTGGCTCTTCGTCGAAAAGCGAAATTAACGCCCCCAAGCCTTTTCCTAAACCTCTGTTGTTTTCCATAATATTAATTGTTCCACGTGGAACATGATATGTCAAATATTAAAGGCCTGTCTCCATAAGTTCTATACGAAGTTGTTTCTTGCGCTGGCTGTTGAAACTTTTCGCATCAAAGTGAAAGGTGTTTTTGGTGTTGCATTGTCCGCACTTCCATTCGGTGTCTATGTCGCTTGCGGGTTGGCTGAAAGTCATATGTGCTTTGCCGTCACACTTCGGGTTTTGACATTTTTGTTCGATTTCAATACGCTCTAAACTCATTTTTCTATAATAACAAGGTATACCGAAAAGTCAACGATATTAATAAGTTAAATATCAGTCATAAATTATTTAATACCTTTGTGACGAGCCAAAACCTCTTTACAAAGGTTTGCATACGCGGTCGCGCCAGCACAGCGTTTGTCATATAGGTTTATAGGCTTACCGTGCGACGGAGCCTCGGCCAATCGGATATTGCGCGGAATGCGTGTTTTAAATACAATCTTGCCAAAGTATTTCATAATTTCGGCGGCAACCTGTTCGGTAAGGTTGCCTCGGTTCTCCATTGTCAATAAAACCCCATCAATGGCAAGGTTCGGATTAAGATTCGGGTGTTTCTTGATCAACTTGATTGTGTACATAAGTTGAGCAATACCTTCCATGGCATAAAATTCACATTGAATAGGAATAATCAAAGCGTCCGCCGCAACAAGTGCGTTGACAGGCAAAAGCCCAAGCGACGGAGGGCAGTCTATACATATATAATCGTAACTTGGACGGGCTTGGTCCAAAATATTTTTCAAAACGCGTTCGCGCCCCTGCATACGGACAAGTTCTTCTTCGGCGCCCGCCAAATCAACGTCAGCAGGAATAATCTCAAGGCCTTTCACTGATGTAAGTTGTACGGCCTCGGATATATCGCAGTCTCCGCATAACAAATGATATACAGTTTTCGACTTGCGCGGGGCAATTCCCAAACCAATGCTGGCGTTGCCTTGCGGGTCAAGGTCGACAATTAAAACGCGTTTGCCTGCATCAACAAGATACGCGGAAAGATTGACGCAAGTAGTTGTTTTTCCGACTCCGCCTTTCCAATTTGTAAACGCCAAAATTCGTGCCTGTTTTTCGCCCACACTTAAAGATAAATTTTTTGTAAACACTTGTCAAACTTTTAGTAATGTGATACAGTTCTGCATAGACTAGGTAAATTAAGGAGGTGTGACATGCCAAATTTGGATAATGTGATGGGTGGCGTAAGTCTCGGGCTAATCGGGGCTTTGTTGGTCTTTATCGCATGGGGTGTTTTATGGGGAACTCTTCGAGGCGCAAAGCGCCAAGGGATTCGTCTTGCAACCGTAGTTGTCGCACTTGGCTTGGCATTATTAATGACTCCTATGTTTTCGGGGGCCCTTGTTAACGGCAGATTCTTTGGCGGGAAGACCGCAGGCGATATGGTTGCCGATGCGATTTTCAAGGGAGACCTTGGCCAGGCAATCGGTGAAAATGCTGATGCCGCGGGCATGATTACTTTCGCAATGGCATACGCTACCGCACTTTTGAACCTTATAATGTTCATCGTGCTTGGCATTTTATTTAATTTGCTTTCATTGATTCCTTATTCAATTCTTGCTTCGAGGTTCGCCCCAAAAGCCAAAAGAGGCGGAAGTGCAAAACGCTATCGCCTGGCTGGCTTGGGCATCGGTGCTGTCACAGGGATTGTCTTCTTTGGATTCTTCTTCACTCCGATTACTGGAACACTTGCGGTTCTTGACAAGGGTTTGGGATACCACCCGTCATTCACGGCCGCCGCAGAATATTCAAGAATGAGCGACACAGAAAAGCAAGTTCGTCGTACCGCTGAAACAGAAAATACAAGTCTTTACGAACTTTATGACGGCATGAACGACCTTAACAATGCTGTAAACCACAGCGCATTTGCGCAGATTACTAAATATACGGGGATTCAAGGTTTCGGTCGCGGATGTTTCGGATATTTAACCACTGTTAAAGGCGCAGGTAAAAAAGTAAACGTTGCAAGCGATCTTGAAAAAATCTGTCAAACCGCCAAAGACGGCGTTGCGATTATGATTGAAATGAACCGTATCGAGGTTGATACTTCCGAAACGGAAGGTGAGTTGGGAATAATCCAAAAACTCCCTAAACTTATGGAACAATTTAGTGACGCCGACTATGCTGCTCTCCGTAACATGGTTGACAGGATTTTCAAAATCAAAACTGTACAAGTAGTTTTCGGTTACGCGAATGGCCTTATTGATGCACTTGAAACCGCTCATACACTTGATTCGATGTTCGACGGAATAAGCGACGCACCCACATTTAGGCACGATGCGTATACCGCGCTTAAGGCAATCACGGATTGCAACAAATTAAGCGCAGACATCAAAAGCCTTTTGCATCAAGATAAACGCTTAATTACGACAATAACTACGTTGAAAGGCGTTATGAACAGTGGCAACGCTGAACAGGCCATCTTCGACATCGACAAAGATGACGACGACAACAAACAACTTCACGCAATTGCGAATGTTTTGGGCACTTTGACAAACGGCGAAAGCCTTGCCCCTCTCATCCGCCTTGTTTTGTCAACCATGATTGAAAAAGTCGACATCCCCGCAAGCGATTTTATCGACATGCGCGGGACCGTGGACACAATCAAAGTCAAACTTTCACCCATCCCCGACCCATTGCCCACAGGCAAAACCCGTGCGGATTATGAAATTGATTGGTTCCCGATGCTTAAAAGCCTGCACCAAATGGCATGCTTTGCACTCGGCTTCGACGCAAGCAACCTCACCGTTGACGACCTCCGCGACTTGTTGAATACCGTTATCGGAAGCGACATTCTTGCACCTATTATTGTTGACTTGCTTACAAGCACAATGGCCGAAACAGGCGTCGCACTTAACATCGACCCAAGCGTAGCAAGCGACTTCCTGACAATCCTTGCCGGCACCGAAGAAAATCCTGGCATTGTTGACACTTTTATCGACCTGTTCAACGGCGATGGAGAAGGCCTTAACGCTTCCGACCCCGACGAATTGTTGGCAATCTTCGGCGGAGACAGCGGTATACTTATGCAACTTGCCGACCTTAACGAAGGCCACGCAGAACCTGTCGTCGTAATCGACATCGGAAGCATGTTCGGTGAAGACGCCACAGGCCAAGACGGATACGAAAGTGCACTCGGAACGGCTATCGAAGAAATGTTCGGCACTAACGCAAGCAAAATCAAATTGCTGTTTGGATTATAAGGTGAAAAATGCACAGAAAGTTTCTTAATTTAATTGATAAAATAAGCAAAATCGCAGACCGCAATTTGCTTGTTATCATTGCCTTAAGTGTACTTGGCGCAGTTTTGCTGTACGAAGTCGCAATGACAATTATCCTTCATATCAAGAAAAAGCACCAATCGTGCCTGTGCAATCTTGTCCAACTTAACGCAATTCGCCGTTGGGTCGCATGCTGTTTCGCCTGGTTATTCTTTGTGTTTGCAATGTTAAATATGATTCATGACTATCACCCATGGGATTCTGGTGTGGAGTGGGTTGGTTTTGATGTGATGTATGTCGGTATTTGGGCGTTGCCTGTTGCATTCCTGCTTGCCTTCTATATAATCGAAACCCTTTTCACAGTGTTAAACCGATGCAAATGCAATTGTAACCGCAATGGCGGAACAAAGTGCGAATGTGACGAGAACCCAACTAAACTTTCAAAATCAGAACGAAAAGCACAAAAAAAAGCCGCAAAGAAAGAAAAAAAAAAAGGTAAAAAACGAAACCCCGAGCCTGTAAAACACGTCGAGCATGTCCAGCACGTGGAACACCCTCATCCCGTAATCGCGCCCGCCCATGTCGAGCCAGAACTTAAGTACGAACCTATAAGACACCCTGAACCCGAAATCGAGCCCGAACCAAAACCAAAGCCCGCGCCAAAACCTCGCGTTACCACTGCGCCACGCCCAAAGGCCGAGTCCGCTGTCCCTAAAATTACAAAACCTGCCGAGCCCAGGGAAACGCCTGTGCGTCAAACACGGGTCGCGACGGAAATTGGCGCCACACCAAAACCTCGTGCTACCGCGACTCCCCGACCGAAAGTCGAGCCTAAGCCGAAACTCGAACCCAAAGAAACGATTGCTCGCCCGCGTAATACCAGTTACCCGAGCGCTGAACCATACGGAAGTGCATATGAACACGAACAAATCTCGGAACTTGCCGCCCGTATCGAACGCCAACGCCTGCGCGCCGAACAAAAAACCGACGCAATGGATGCCCACGGTCAACTGTCCGCCTATTCGGCGCAAACACGCGGAGCCTTGCAGGAAACTGTCGACGAGTCCCGCATAGCCAAGGAAATCGCCGCCAAAAACGAAGCCGACGAGGAAGCCAAAGAGGCCAACGCCAAAATGTTGGAATTGCAACGTCGCATGGACGCCCTCCGCCAAACCGTGGCCCCTGCCACCGTCACTCGCACACAGCGCCTTGAACGTACCGTCGATACAACATACGTAAAAAAATATAACGAAACCGACATCAGGGCCAAACGCTCGGTCTCGGAACTTAAACGCGAACAAGACGGCCTTAAATTGCAATACGAAAACCTGCAAAGCAAACTTGAAGAAATCAAATACGGCAAACGCCAAATCGGCGGAAGCGGTACAAGCGTCGGAGTGGGCTATTACAGCACCCCTGCGAACTTTGAACGCACAGGCGAACGTGGATATCTTTCAAAAATCTCGTCCTCCAACAAATTTGACGAAGACGAAGTCAAACAGGCCCTGCTTGGCCTCCGTCACGCTATCGACGACCTTCAAACACAGATTGACAACCGCGACGACTAATTTTTTGTTATTGTATAACCATCTTTCGTATCTTTGATTGTATATCCAAGTTTTTCAATTTGCGCACGCAACTTGTCCGCAGTCGCAAAGTCCTTGTTTGCTTTCGCGACTACGCGCTTGTCCGCAAGCGCGACGACTTCCGCTGGTGCGTTGACCGCCGACATCGTGTTTCCGCTTTTTAAACACTCCGTAACTTTTTTTTCAAGGTTCAATCCCAACACCGCATCGCACTTAATGACTTCCTCATAAATTGCACGGCTTGCGGGCTTTTTTAAAAGAGTCCAAATATTCGCGATACATTGCGGCGTGTTAAGGTCGTCAAGCAACGCATCTTTCATCTGCGTAACTTCGGCGGGGCGTCCACCCCCACATGCCCCCCCTGCATGTTTTGCAAGCGACGTAACCAAATTGTTATACGCCGTCGCGGCGGCCTGCAGGCCCTCCCACGTAAAGTTCAAAATCCCACGATAATGCGTCAAAAGATACAAGTACCGTAAAGACAACGGGTCAAATCCGTGCTTTTCGACATCTTCGACCAAGTAAACATTACCCAAAGACTTGCTCATCTTGCCACCGTCAACTTTTATAAACTCGTTATGCATCCAAAAGTTGGCCATCGGCTTGCCTGTCAAACTTTCGGTCTGGGCAATCTCGTTGCTGTGATGCACGGGGATGTGGTCAACGCCACCCGTGTGGATATCAAAGGTCTGGCCCAAGTACTTCAGAGCAATGGCGCTACACTCAAGATGCCACCCTGGGCATCCGCAACGTTGGGAATTTTCTAACGGGTCATCCCACTTTTGTAAACTTCTTGGGTCAACGTACTTCCACACGGCAAAGTCATTCGGGTTTTTCTTTTCACCCATGTCGACGCGCGCGCCTGCGCGATTTTGTTCGATTGGGGTTCGGCTTAATTTGTTGTAATTTGGAAATTTTGAACTGTCGAAATAAATCCCGTCACTTGTCGTATAAAGCAATCCCTTGCCCCACAATTTTTTCACAAAAGTAATCTGTTCATCAATATGGTCGGTGACTTTGGCAATGACTTTTGGGTCGCGGATATTAAGTTTATGGCAATCCGCGAAGAATTGCTTTGTATATCTCTCGGCGATTGCCTGTGGCGTAGTATTTTGGGCGCGCGCAGACTTTTCAATTTTGTCCTCGCCCTCGTCGCCGTCGGAAACCAAGTGCCCGACATCGGTCAAGTTCATCACGTCAAAGACCTTGTATCCTGCGAACTCAAGCGTCCTTTTTAAAACATCGGTAAAAACATAAGCCCGCAAATTCCCGATACTTGCATTGTTGTAAACGGTGGGCCCGCAAGAATACACTCGCACGTTGTCGCCCTTCAAGGGTTTAAATTCCTCTTTTTGTCGCGTCATAGTGTTAAACAGTTTCATATATTCCCATTATATGTTAAAATGCGGTATGAGAAAAGTGTTTTTATCAACTCCGCTCAAGCAACAGGCAATCGACCTGATGTCGGCGGCAGGCCTGAAAGTCGATGTCAACACAGGCGACCGACCGCAAGGCGAGGAACTTTTGGAAATCATAAAAAATTACGATGTCATTCAAATCGGCGTTCGCCAAAAGTTGACCCCTGACATTGTCACGCAAATCGAAACCCCAAAAGTCATCGCCACAATGTCGACGGGCCTTGACCACATCGACAAAGCCTTTTTAAGAAGCCCCATGTTCAAAATCGTTAATATAAAGAAAGCCAACGCCATATCTGTTGCCGAACACATCTTTGCGTTGATACTTGCGCTGAGCAAGCGTGTCATGGAATCCCAGGCACTTACTTTGAATAACGGCAATCGCAACGACTTGTTTGAAAGACCCGTAGATATCTCCAACAAAATAATCGGTTTCGTGGGCGCAGGTAACATTACCCAAGAAGCCATGCGCTTCGCGACGGCGTTTCGCATGAAAATTCTGTGCAACACAGCCAACCCCGAAAAACACGCAGACATAGAACGCCAAGGTATCGAATTCGTACCCCTTGATGACTTGTTGCAAAGAAGTGACATAATAAATGTAAGCATTCCTCTTACCAAAGACACGTACTGGTTTATCTCGCGCGATAAAATTGCCCTTATAAAGCCTACCGCAACTTTCATAAACACATCCCGTGCCGAGGTCGTGGACACAAAAGCCCTTATCGAATATGCCGACACGCACAGCACGTTTTATGCAGGGCTTGATATCGACGCCGACACCGAAGAACTGGCCGAGTTATTCAAAACCCCGCGTCGCAACGTAATCGTGACTCCGCATACTGCTGGAGTTTCAAAAGAAGCAATAGACCGCATGGACCTGGAAATCGCCGAAAGCATATTGCTTGCGACAAAGGACTAAATATAGTTTGCATTTTCAGCGAACCCATGTATATTGAAAACATGAACGCAAAAACAAAAGTAATCTGCACAATGGGCCCCGCATCATGGTCGCCCGAAATGATGGAAAAGTTAATGAAAGCCGGCATGAGCATCGCCCGCTTTAACATGTCGCACGCATGGACGCCCGAATTGGTGGAAGCAGCCAAAAAACAAATGCAACAGGCACAACAGATAAGCAAAAAACTTGGGCTTAAAGTTGAAGTCGCCCTTGATACAAAAGGCCCAGACGTCCGCATTGGCACATTCAAAGACCCCAAAGTCGACATCGTCGCAGGTCAAACATTCAAATTCTACTTTGGTGAAAAGAATCGTAAACACGTCGGCGATGTCAACGGGGTCTTCGTTGATTACGAGAAACTTCTTCGCATCGTCAAGGTTGGCTCGCAACTTGCCTTGAACGACGGCCACGTAGTTATGAACATTACCGAAATCAAAGACAGCGTAATCACTTGCAAAGTCCTTGCTGGCGGAGTTCTTAAAAACCGCAAAAGTCTTGCCGCGCCTGGACACGACTTGGAATTGCCATTTATCTCGCCCGAGGACGAAATCGATTTCAAAATGGGCACCGAAGTCGGTGTAGATTGGATTATGGCCTCGGCCGTAGCCAAACCTCAAGATGTCATCGACCTTCGCAACTGGCTTGACAAAAACGGAGGCAAGAGCATAAAAATCATGTCCAAACCCGAAGACCGTATCGCGCTTAAAAACATCGACGGAATTATCAAAGCAAGTGATGCAATAATGGTTCCGCGTGGCGGACTTGGTACCGACATTGGTCTTGAAAATATCGCGGTCGCACAAAAACAAATAGTCGCAAAAACCCGCAAAGCCAAAAAACCCGTAGTTGTTGCAACTGAAATGCTTGAAAGCATGGCGGAAAAACCGAACCCGACCCGTGCGGAAGCCACCGACGTAGCCAACGCCGTTTGGGACGGAGCGACACACGTAATGTTAAGTTGCGAAACCGCCGCAGGCAAATACCCGGTTGAAAGCGTAGAATTCTTGGTCAAAACTGCCGTGGTCGCGGAATCACACAAAGAATATTACAGAGTTTAATGCTATTTTTTAGGTTTAGTCACAGTCGGCTTCTTTGCGGGAGCCGATTTTGTTGTGCTCGGTTTTTTCGCCGCGGCTGTACTTGGCTTCTTTGGCGCTGTTGACTTTTTGACTGACGCGGGTTTCACTTCCACCTTTGGTGTGGCGACTGGTTTTTGCTCTACTGGCTTGGGCACATCGGCCATATGTGCTACTTCAACATGTCCCTCGGGCTTGGACTCTGCGTGTCCGCCCAACATTACGTGATTCGTCGGCCATGCAGTGGTCTTTTCTGGATGGTCAATCTCGAACTTATACTCGGGCGTGATGCCCGTGGTCTTGCTTATTCCTTTGACAAGCGGCATCAGCCCAAACACGAACATTTGCCCAAAGAACGCAACCGACACAAAGATTTGCGAATACCAAAGCGCCATATCGGGGCTTACAATTCCGCCCTCGTCGTTCATGCTTGCGCCCGCAATTTTGGCGAAAAGGTCGCTCATGCCCATAGGCCTATAAAGCGCTTGGGCGCCGATGCACAACAACATAGTTGCGACAAGTCCAGTTGCTATCTGTGTATAACATGCGGCTTGGTCGGATTTTTTGAACATCTTTAATGCGTTATACGCAATTGTGCCGACAAAGTACGCAACAGGCCCCAACAAAAAGCACACAAGGCTTGGTTCAATTGAAACGTCCCTAGGCTTCAAAATAAAGACCGAAAGATACAACACTACGCCCGTCGCACAAAAGATAATATAAAATATCCTATACCAATTTTTTAACATATCTGAATTATACATTAATCAAAAACGATGGTCAAACGTAATATAAAGGAATATACTTATAACATGAAAAGGGTCGGAGCCGTCATAGTCTTGCTGTTTATCACAGTACTTTTCGGCGGTTGCGCCCCAAAAACCGAGAACAAAGCCATACTATATCCTTGGCCCGTCATCTTGGCGATCAAGTATCAACTTACAACCGAGCCTACTGCCGACAGCCTCGAAATGCTGGGTACTTATCTTACGGACATCACAAATGGTTTCGAAGTGCGTGCTGGCATATCCCAATCTGGCAAAGATTTACAAATCGAGTTTTACTTTGATACCTATGATGTCAACGACAAGGACAACATCAAAAACCACAAAGAATTTTTGCGCTTCATGGGTCTTGACCACGACGACAACGACCTTTCCAAGGTCCAATGCAAATACCAAGAAAAACTTTTTTACATCGAAAACACCTATACTTTCACAAATCCATGGAAGACCATCGAAGACGATATGCAATGCGTCGAAGGTATCAACTTCGAGGTCCGAAGCCGATTCGCATTACAACCAGGGTCCGAGCCACAATACTACTATGTGTTTAACACAGGTTTCCGACGTTCCAAGGTTACAGGTGCGTATAAAAAGGAAAATTTGGTTATCGAATACAACTATTACTTCCGCGGAAGCGGGGAAGATTACCCCACGCAAATCGTGGTGTTTGACAAGTTCGCGAATCAAACGGCTTGGTACTTTACGGCGTTCTTGGCGACGGGGGTATTTATGGGCGTAATATATGCGGTCTTGCGATACAGCGAAAAGGCTCGACAAAAGCCCGAAATAATTGTACAATAATGGACAGTGGCATTTGCGGTTTTTTCAGACATACACGGAAATCTCGAGGCGTTGGAAGCCATAATAAACCATGCTCATAAGAAAGCCAAAATCAAGGACTTGTATTTTTTGGGTGATGCGATAACTTTCGGGCCAGACTCGAACGCATGTTTAAAGTTACTTGAAAAAAACAAAGTAAAGTGCGTCGCAGGCAATCACGAGCAACGCATCGTGCGATATGACAAAGCCGTCAAGTCCATGACCTATGCAACTACCGAGCACATGAACTATGTCTTCTCATCACTCGACCGCGAAAGTTTGCGTTTCATTAAATCAATGCCTGTTGATATCAAAATCAATTACAAAGGGCACAATATCTTTTTTACGCACTATATCCACGACAAAAACGGAATTATCAAAGACGATTACGAAGAATTCACCGAACCCCGTCTGCGCAAAGTATTTGAATACTCGGACTCGGATGTGGTGTTCTTCGGTCACATTCACAAAAGAAAGGTCCTGATTAACGAAGAGGGCGAAAGTTACGTATGCACAGGGGCAAGCGGTTGCGTGAAAGGTGACAGAACCTTTTACACAAAATTCGATATTCACAAAGATTTCGGAGACGTCAATTATGACATCGACCGCATCAATGTGCCGTTCAACCGAAAGCGTTTTGATGAAAAGATGAAAAACACGCCACTACCTGACAAGCAAAACTATGGGCCTCATGTGTTCGGCGGTAATAAACTAGACGTAAAATAAAATCCCGCAAACAATGGCCAAAATTACAAGGTACAAACTGAACCAATGCAATTTTACATTTTGAATTATACGCAACATGAATTTGATTGCAAGGATGCCGCTTATGACGGCTGCGATAAAAGCGGCGATTGTCGGCCAAACGTCAAAAGCGGGCGCTGTTCCAACATCAAGTAACTCGTACAAAAAGGACGCGATTATAACGGGGATTGACATAAGGAACGAATAATCGGCGGCCTTTTCACGCTTTACCCCCGTGAAAAGAAGCGTTGATATGGTGGTACCGCTTCGTGAAAGTCCAGGAGTCACGGCAAAAAATTGTGCAACACCTACCACCGTAGCGGCGGGGCCAGTAACTTCGTGCGCTTTATCGTTGTTTGTTACAAAAGTTGTAGTAAATAAAATTATTGCGGTCACCAAAAACGTTATTGGCAAAATTTTATATGTAAAGGTCTTGTCTATGTACTCTTTGAACAACACGACAAGCCCACACGTAATCGCGGTGGAAATGACAAGATACAAATTAAGTTTATTAAACGGATGACGGACAAGTTGCCATATGGTCTTTCGGAAGACAATGACGACGGCCAACAATGTGGCCAGGTGCAAAATGATGTTAAAAAAAAGCATATCGGACGGAAGGTTCAAAAAATGTTGGAACAATATAAGGTGCCCGCTTGAAGACACAGGTAAAAATTCGGTCAGCCCTTGAATAATTCCTAAAAACAGCCCCATCCAAATTGACATTAATAATAAGTATGCCTATAATAGTGTGGGAATACACACAGTGACTGAAAACGAAAGAAGAATCAAAAGACGCGTCCAACTTGTTGTTGCAGGCTCAATGGCATTTTTTTTCGTTTTGTTTATGACTATGGTGGTGCAAATCGCAATTATGAACAACCAAAAACGCATGGAACGTTCACTTAATGCAAAGCAGGCGGAACTTATGTACCTGCTGCAATATGAAAGCGACAAAATCGATTATTACAAATCCGACAAGTTCATTGACGAATACGCACTCAAAGAACTGGGCTATGGCCGTGACGGTGCGAAAATTTTTAAATAATTCGACAGATATTGACAAAAGCAACGGAATGGTATATAATTATTTTATATCTCATAGAGAAAGTAGATGGAAAATGGAACAAAAGAAGAAAAAAAAGTTTTATGCTGACTTGCACAATCACAGTTTCGCGGGTGGTACTCCCGAATTTTTGGAAGACCACGGCTTACATTTCCCGCGCGTAGAAAGGGTTAACGGTATAGAGCACATGAACGAAATCTGGAACGAATACCTTTACAAACATCAATACGACCTACATGCCTTGTCTCTTTTGTTAAAAGCCAACTTTGAAAACTGCCGACAAACGGGTGTTAAAACCGTTGCGCCCTCGATAACCTACAGGCTTGTGGACAAAGAAAAAGGCATCTTTCCAGATGCCCCCGAAAAATTCATCGAATTCCTTAAAAGTTTTAAACATGACGACCTTACAATAAATTGGATTTTAAGCATAAACCGCGACCGATACCGCCCTGACCAAGAGCGCGGGGTCGTCATGGACCTTATCAAATCTGGGTTTTTCAAGGGCATCGACCTTTCGTCGACCGAGGACCCCGATTTGAACAAAGTCTTCAAAGACTTTTACAAACAGGCTAACCAACAAGGCATGGTAACGCAAGTCCACGCGGGCGAGCAACTTGGCGCCGACTATGTCATGCAATGTATAAAGGATTTCGAGCCCAAACACATCCAACACGGCATAAGCATCGTTCAAAGTCCCAAAATAATGAAGGTCGCACAAAAAGAAGGCATAACCTTTAACGTCTGCCCGACAAGCAACGTGGAACTTGGTTACGCGAAAAGCCATGGGGAGCACCCAATCCGCGCCATGTATTACAACGACCTATCATTAACAATCAATACCGACGATATGCTATTTTTCAACAGCAGCGTTCCCGAAGAATACAAAAGGCTTAAACAAAACGGCACGCTTACGGACAGGCAACTTGAAGACATCCGCCAAAACAGTTTAAAAGTCGCCGACGAGATGACCCGCGATGTCTAAAATCAAAGACGCCGAGGTCGACAAACAAATCCACGACGGGCGCCGAGAGAAGTTAAGAACAACATTCCAAAAGTACGGCCTTGAAACGTTCAATGAAACGCAAGTATTGGAATTCGCGCTTGGCATGACGGTTCCGCGTGTCGACACAAACCCGACCGCGCATCGGTTGATGAACATCTTTGGAAGCCTCGACGGGGTTATCTCTGCTCATCCTGACAAGTTGCGCGATGTGGGCGGTGTCGGGCCACAATCGGCAAACTTTTTGCATTTTTTAAAACAGTTCGTGACATACATGATGGGTATTGAACGCAAAAGCGAAAAAATCACCTCGCCGACCGATGCGGTGGAACTTTTGCGTCGGCTTATGAAAACCTATCCTGTCGAACATTTTATTATGGTCTGCGTTGACAAGGGCGGGGCAGTCCTGTTACACGACAAAGTCCGTGGTAACATCGACAAAGTGGATATAAATTTGCGCGAGGTGACTGATATGGCCCTGCGCGTAAGTACATCTGGCGTAGTTTTCGCGCACAACCATTTGAACGGGAAAACCGACCCGTCGGACGCCGACATGCGCCTTACCCGAAGTCTTGTAAATATTTTGACCCCGCTTGGCGTCAATATCATCGACCACATAATCTTTGCGGGCGAAAAGTACTATAGTTTCTTCGCTACGGGCATCTTGGACGTCTTCAAACGCGAGTACAAATCATTCGCAACATCGTCATTCAATAACTCCCAAGTATAACGGGCCAACCAACTATCGTTACATCTTGGTTTTGCACGATTTGCAAATTTATATGGGCGTTCCCTGCACCCGACGACTTCGTCATTGTTATAAAGGCTTTTATTTTTGGCGTGTACGCATAGGTTCCAAAATCCGACGCCGTGACCGCACGCGCCCTCAAAGACTTCAATATTCTATTTGTATTGCCCCCATAATTTTCAAGCCTTATTGATTCCCCGTCGATACGGTTAAACAAAGCCCGAACCTTGGCGGCGTCGGCGCTTTTGCATTCATATATAAAGGCAAACCCCAAATCGATGGTGTCGGTGACAAGCGGGCTTTCCACACGGTCGGTGGAATAAAACGCAAAGGTTCCATCGCCCAAAGTTTCAAGATTGGTCATGGGCGGCGATACCACGGAATAAAACACAAGGCAAACGCACAAGGCCAAGAAAATACAAAACTTCACACATCAATTATTGACAGCCATACTTTTCAACATACATAATCAAGGCCTCGTAAGCATCCCATTTTGTCGACAAAGCGGGGTTTCGTGTTTGCACAAGGTTTTTGAAATCCGCCCAATCCACCCATTTGACTTCGGTGACCTCGTCTTTTTTAACTTTGATTTTCTTTGGGTTCAAATTTTTGAATGCGACAAAGACTTCGTTAAAATGCGCATTCCAAACCTTTCCGTCTTTTTCGTTGGAACGATGCGCACGCGCAAATCGCACGTTTTTTGGTTTCACTCTTATGTTTAATTCTTCTTGCATCTCGCGGATTGCCGACATTAACCCAAGTTCGCCCGCCTCTACATGACCGCCCGCTGAAACATCCCAACAGCCAGGCCACTGCTTTTTCGTATCACTTCGTTTGCCCATAAGGACTTGCTTTTTCCGATTGACCAAAAACAACGCGACACCTTTGTGATAGGCCCCAATTTTGTGGGCCTCGTCACGCGCAATCGTTTTCCCTGTAAACAAGCCATTCTCGTCAAGTACGTCAAAAAGTTCTTCCATAATAACGAAAATTATAGCACAATAATACATGCTTGTCGAGTGCGCACCGATTGCAGGTTATACAACATTTGAATTCCGAAAGGTCTTGCGTTCGCTGGGCGCCAAGGTTTTGTGGACGGAGATGGTATCCGCCGCCGCGATATTTTATAAAAATAAAAAAACTTTGAAGTTATTGGAACACGAAACTGTGGACGGCATAAAAAACGTGGTCCAACTGTTCGGTCACGTCCCCGAACATTTCAAGTTTGCAATCGAAAGCGGTGTCCTTGACGGCTTTGACGAAATCAATATCAACATGGGTTGCCCCGCAAACAAAATCATAAAAAACAACGAAGGCGTGGCCCTTATGAACAAACCCGACTTGGCGCGCGAAATTATCGAAACGGCAACGGCCTCCATCTCGTCGCTCAAAAACCGAAATCGGCTGTCGCACGATTCCGCCCCTGCGGGGGATTTTCGCTTCTCAATGAAACCCGTTACCGTTTCCGTAAAAATGCGCCTCGGTGTAAAAGAACCATTTGACTGCGCAGCCTTCGCCAAAATGTGCGAAAGCGCAGGGGCGTCACGCTTGATTGTGCACGGGCGCTATGCGGAACAAGGCTACAGTGGCAAGGCCGATTGGAACGCAATTGCGGAAATCGTGCGCGCCGTAAAAATCCCCGTAATTGCTAATGGTGATATAAAAACACTGGACGACGCAAAAAAGTGCCTTGAAATAACAGGCGCGACGGGTGTAATGGTGGGCAGGGCTCTTTTGCCGATTTACCGCAAATACTTTCCGACAAATTTGCGAATATTAAGAGGTGAGAAAATTTCTCGTGACGCCGATATTGATATCCGCTCTTGTGATGTGTGCGGGCTTTTCGCTGGGGGTGCCCCCCAGACCCCATGACTTCGTGCGCTCTAATTATGTATACTTAACAATTATTGCCGACGGCAAAAAGTACGATGTGACGGACGAAACTTTACGTGGAGGCTGGTGGAACGCGGGCGCACAAAAAAGTTTCACGAACGGCAAAACTCTGTACGAAAGGGCGGACGACTTTAATAACACAACCTCCTATAAAAGTGCCTTTCCCGACATCATGCGAATCATTGAAAAAATCAAAAACGACGTCGAAGTAAAACCCTATGACGGCGTCATCGTTTTCAACGCAGGCGAAAAAGACCGCTTCAATGTAACTGGCCAACAGGACGGCCGTGACTTGGACGAAGAAAAACTACGCATGGACATCCTCGACGCCTTGAAAACAGGCCAACACAAAACAATCGTGGCGTGCGTAAAAGTGGCCAAACCTAAAACCGAAGCCCAAATGACCGCCAACCTTGGACTCCGTGGCGGTTACACAACCTACTTTGAAGAAAACCCAAATCGCGAACACAACATAGAACTGGCGCTTTCGAAATTCAACGGCCTCGCGGTGCAAAACGGACAAAGCGTAAGTTTTAACGGGGTCGTGGGCCCCCGAAGCGCCACCCGCGGATTCCAAGAAGCCAAAATAATCATGGATGGCGAGTTCGTCCCAGGTATCGGTGGCGGAGTATGCCAAGCAAGTACAACCCTGTTCAACGCATTGCTGTTGGCAGGGTTAAAGATTGACAAGTCGCACAATCATTCCTTGGCAATCTCGTATGTACCAATTGGCCGAGACGCCATGGTCTCGTCTTCCGCGGACTTGCGTTTCACAAACGATTCTGGCGGGACCATATATATTGAGACAGGGGTGGTGACCGCCAACAGTAAAAGGCCTGGTTACTGTTACGTAAGAATCTACGGCAACAAAACCCGCGTAAAATACAAAGCCCGCACCGAAGTTACCGAATTCGACCTACGCGACGGCGAAATCGACCCCGCCCGAAAAGCCAACACTTATATCGAAGCCTGGTCAGGTGACAGACTGGTGCACAGCAAACTGGTGCGCAAAAGCAACTACAAAGCGGCGAAAGAAGATTAACTTTTTGACCTTGACAAGTTTTAACATGCCTGTTACTATATTAAATTACGTGGGAGAGTTTGTGTAAATCTATATAATGCACTTACTCGCATGAACCACATGAAAGGAAAAACACACATGGCTGGAAAACCAATCAAGGCTCAAGTAAAACTACAACTTGAAGCAGGAAAAGCAACGGCCGCCCCACCTGTTGGGTCGACCCTCGGACCTCACGGCATTAACTTGCCTGGGTTCGTAAAACAATTTAACGAAGCCACCGCAAAGGACGCAGGACTTGTCATCCCCGTCGTCGTCACAATCTATGGTGACCGAACATTCGACTTTGTATTAAAAACTCCGCCCGCCGCAATCTTAATTAAAAAAGAACTTGGTTTAAAAAGCGGTTCGAAAAAGCCGAATACCGACAAAGTAGGTAAAATCACGCGTGACCAAATCCGCAAAATCGCGGAACAAAAAATGGTTGATTTGAACGCCGCTTCTATCGAAGCCGCGATGTCGATGATTGCTGGCGCCGCTCGAAGCATGGGCGTGGAAGTAGTGGGGTAAATTATGGGAAAGAAATATGAAGAAGCATTAAAAAACGTCGACCAAACAAAAAGTTATCCGATTGCAGAAGCCATGAAACTTGTGGTCGAAAACGCAAAAGCCAAATTTGACGAAACCGTCGAATTGCATGTGCGTTTGGGCGTCGATTCGCGCCAAGCCGACCAACAGGTCCGCGGAACCGTCGTATTGCCAAACGGCACAGGTAAAACTCGCAAAGTCCTTGTCATCGCCCGCGGAGAAAAAGTCGAAGAAGCACTCAAAGCAGGTGCCGACTATGCAGGCGCCGAAGACATCATCACAAAAATCACGGCAAACAACTGGCTTGATTTCGATGTTTGCATCACAACCCCCGACATGATGGGCGTCATCGGTCGCGTCGCCAAAATTTTGGGACCTAAAGGCCTTATGCCAAACCCAAAATCTGGGACCGTCACAACCGACATCAAAAAAGCCGTTGCCGACTCAAAGGGTGGCAAGGTCGAATACCGTTTGGACAAATTCAACAATGTCCACTGCATTTTGGGCAAAGCCTCGTTTGGCCCCGCAAAATTGGCACAAAATTATGACGTACTTATGGCCGCAATTATCAAGGCAAAACCTGCCGCAGCAAAAGGTATATACTTAAAAAATGTTTCGGTCACCTCGACAATGGGCGTGGGCGTCAAAGTCGCCCAGGTAGGCTAATATGGGGAAATTTAATCTGGGCGGAGCAATCGCAAGGGGAGTTTTCTCAGGCCAAAGGGAAAGAGGCTTCGGCCGTCGTCGCCAAAGGCGTACAAGTCTTATCGGCAGCATCATCAAGTTGGTACTTTTCTTGATTATCCTGGAGATCGTACTTTTCGGCGCTGGCATTCTTTGTATAAAGGCTAATAATACAAAGCCTGGCTACTATCTTATCGGCGCTGGCGTAGCCATTCTTCTCATATTCTTGCTTATTCTGTACCCTTTTGTAAGAAGGTCAAAGAGCGCAAAATCCACGGCTCCCGAACAGGTATCATAACAAAAAACGGCTGACGCCGTTTTTTATTGCACATTTGCTGTAACATACATCACTTTATAACCCTGCCACTTTTCATACGTTGATTCCAACGTACTTTCTCTTGGAATATCGGTTTGATATTTAAGCGCAATTTCAAAAAATTTGGCGATAAGCCCCTGGGCCTCCGCAATGACAGTATCCATGGTTGACCCCTCGCACGCTATTGCAAGGTCTGGTATAAAACCGTTGTACATGTTTGTTTCGCGGTTCAAGATGAAAACAATCGGATACCGAAAGGACTTCATATTCTGAATTATAGCCAAATGCGCGAAATTTGGCAAATAAAATGTGGAAAAAGATATACACAACTTTATCCACATTTTGTTAACAGTAATAAAACAATTTTTTAAAAAAGTATTGCATTTTCAAATAGAAGTGATATAATATTGTTATGGTAAAAACACAAAGTCAAGTCCTTGCCCAAATGTATGGTTGTGCCGAAAGCGAACTGCTTGCCAAATACGACAGGATGACAAGCGAAATCAAAACCAGTGCCATCGTGACATTGAACAGTATCAATATTAATGTCATGGATGATATGACTGTAATGGTCTAACAAAAAAAGAAAACTCTTGACAAAAAAATATAAAATGGTACAATCTGAAAGATGCCTAAGTTAGGGCATTTTTTTTGAAAAGGAGACCAAATGCCAACAGTAAACCAACTTGTCAAGGGCGGACGCAAACCAAGGACTTTTAAATCAAAGTCCCCGATTTTGCAAGAAAACCCACAACGCCGTGGGGTATGCCTACAAGTCAAAACCATGACCCCGAAAAAGCCAAACTCGGCTTTGCGTAAAGTCGCCCGTGTTCGCTTGTCGAACAAGGAAGAAGGTACCTGCTACATCGGCGGTATGGGACACAATTTGCAAGAGCACAGTGTCGTACTGGTCCGCGGAGGTCGTGTCAAAGACTTGCCAGGTGTGCGATATCATATCGTCCGTGGCACGCTTGATACAGGTGGCGTGGCAAAACGTAAACAAGGCCGTTCCAAATACGGCGCAAAAAGCGCTAAGAAGTAGGGGTGTGGGGCACCGCCCCACGACTGCAAGCGGCATCATGTCGCAGTACCCGAGGCACGGGGAAGAAAATAAAAGGAGTAAAATATGCCAAGAAGAAGTGGAGTACCGACAAGGGACGTATTACCTGACCCGATTTATAAAAGCAAGGTTATCACAAAACTGATTAACCAAATCATGCAAGACGGCAAAAAAGGCATTGCACAAGGCATTGTGTATGGTGCCCTCGACGCCGCTGGCAAAAAACTGAACGCCGACCAAATGACGGTTTTTAACAAAGTGTTGGAAAACATCTCGCCGATTTTGGAAACAAAAGCCCGTCGTGTCGGCGGAAGCAACTACCAAGTCCCCATGGAAGTCCGTCCCGCACGCCGTCAAACGCTTGCGATTCGCTGGCTTGTAAAATACAGCCGTGAACGCAACGAACGCACGATGCAGGAAAGACTTGCGGGGGAATTTGTGGACGCCTACAACCAAACAGGCGCAGCATTCAAGAAAAAAGAAGAAGTACACCGCATCGCGGAAAGCAACAAAGCATTCGCACACTACAAGTGGTAAGGAGTTTATAAATGGCACGTAAAAATCCGATTGAAAAATATCGAAACATAGGAATCATGGCACACATCGACGCGGGCAAGACCACGACGACCGAGCGTATCCTTTTCTACAGTGGAAAAACCCACAAAATCGGCGAAGTCCACGACGGCGGAGCAACAACCGATTGGATGGTCCAAGAACAAGAGCGTGGCATCACAATCACAAGTGCGTGCATCACGACCGAGTGGCGCGACCACCAAATCAACGTCATCGACACCCCGGGCCACGTCGACTTTACTGTTGAAGTCGAACGAAGTCTAAAGGTTCTCGACGGCGCAGTCGCAGTATTTTGTGCCCGCGCAGGCGTCCAACCTCAATCCGAAAAAGTCTGGGCCCAGGCCAACAAATACCGCGTCCCCCGAATTGCCTATATCAATAAAATGGACCGCGACGACGCGAACTTTTTGCGTGCCGTCGACACAATGAAAAACCGCCTGAAAACCCACGCAATGCCAATCCAACTCCCCGTGGGCGCCGAAGCCAAATTCCGCGGTATCGTGGACTTGGTAACAATGAAAGCCAAAATCTACCTCGACGACATGGGAACCAAGTTCGAAATCGTCGATGTCCCCGCCGAAATGATGTCCGAGGCCAAAAAATACCGCGCACAAATGATTGAAAAAATCGCGGAAGTCAGCGACGAATTGACGGAAAAATTCCTGGAAGGCAAAGAATTCACGGAATCGGAAATCAAGGCCGCAATCCGCAAAGGCACAATCGAAATGCGATTCACACCCGTAATCTGCGGTTCAAGTTTCAAAAACAAAGGCGTACAAATGTTGCTTGACGCCGTTGTGGATTATATGCCAAGCCCAATCGACGTCCCCGCAATCAAGGGCGTTACCCCAAAAGGCGACGAGCAATCCCGCAAATCAAGCGACGCCGAACCCTTCTCGGGCCTGGCGTTCAAGATCGCAACCGACCCATTCGTGGGAAGATTATGCTTTTTCCGCGTCTATTCGGGTAGTATTCAAGCCGGCAGTTACGTATACAACAGCACCAAAGATAAAAAAGAGCGCGCAGGCCGTATCGTCCAAATGCACGCCAACAAACGCGAAGAAATCACCGAAATCCACGCTGGCGACATCGCCGCGATTATCGGCTTAAAGGACACAATCACGGGCGACACGCTTTGCGACCCTGATAAACCCATTATTTTGGAAAGCATGCAATTTGCGGAACCCGTTATCCAACTCGCCGTCGAGCCAAAAACCAAAAATGACCAAGAAAAACTCATCATGGCACTCATAAAATTGGCGGAAGAAGACCCAACATTCCGCACATTCACCGACCAAGAAACCAACCAAACAATCATCGCAGGCATGGGCGAGTTGCACCTTGAAATCATCGTCGACCGTCTGCGACGCGAGTTCAAGGTCGAAGTCAACGAAGGTCGCCCCCAAGTTGCATTCCGTGAAACCATCAAAAATCGCGTCGAAGTCGAAGGCAAATACATCAAGCAATCTGGCGGTAAGGGTCAATACGGACACTGTAAAATCATCATGGAACCCAAAGAGCAGGGCACAGGCTACGAATTCGTCGACAAAACCGTTGGAGGCTCGATTCCGCGCGAATACGTGCCCGCGGTCAACAAAGGTATCGAAGAAGCCAAAAAATCTGGCATCCTGGCGGGTTACGAATGCGTGGACTTCAAAGTCACCGTCATCGACGGCTCGTACCACGAAGTCGACTCCTCGGAAATGGCCTTTAAAATCGCTGGCTCAATGGCATTCAAAGAAGGTATGGCCAAAGGTCACGCCGTATTGCTCGAACCCGTCATGGAACTCGAGGTTATCGCCCCAATCGACTATATGGGCGACATCATGGGAAATATCTCAAGCCGTCGCGGACAACTCCTGGGCAACGAAGAACGCTTTGGCTCAATCGTCGTCCGCGCACACGTCCCACTCTCCGAAATGTTTAAATACTCTACAACCCTGCGCTCGTTAACAAGTGGCCGCGGCGAATTCACCCTCGTCTTCGACCACTACGCCGAAGTCCCACGCAACGTATCCGAAAAAATCATAGGCGAGAGAAACAAGAAATCTGATTAGCAAACTCATATAGCGCAGGCATTGATAAGCGGTAATGCGGAGAAGTATGCGGGCGAACGAAAGAAAGGCGACTAAAAGTTTTTGTCAGTCTTTTGTCAAACCCGCCAAACCATATGATAAACTACACACGTGCAGTCTGCAAAGGTGCGAAATCTTCTGCAGTCTCCGTCGAACTCTAAATCGGCGGCTCGGT
>JAIRQZ010000014.1 GCA_031256235.1 Christensenellaceae bacterium
CTTGCGCCAACAAAAGGAAGCCAACAAAAAAGCCTCTGACCGCGCCGAAGAATTAAAAGCCTTCATCGCGCGCTTTTCGGCCAACGCCTCTAAATCCAAGCAGGCCACAAGCCGTAAAAAGGAACTTGCCAACTTGCAAATCGAAGACATCAAGCCAAGCAACCGCAAGTATCCCTACATAAACTTTGACATGGAACGCGACCTTGGCAACGAAGTCTTGGCCGTAGAAAACCTTGACATCGATGGTCGCAAGGTATCGTTTCGATTAAACAAAGGGGACAGAGTCTGCGTCCTTGGCAACTCTCAAACAATATCAAAGTTCTTCGACGCAATAATGTCGAACAACCCTGCGGTAAATTGGGGCAAGACCGCCATTCCCACATACCTTCCGTCGAATTATGATAAATTCTTCAACGGCGTAAAGTTAAACCTTGTCGATTGGTTAAAGCAATTTTCGCCCGACACTAACGAAACCTTCGTGCGCAGTTGGCTGGGCCGTATGTTGTTCGGCGGAGAAGAGGCATTAAAAGAAGCCCGCGTCCTGTCGGGTGGCGAAAAAGTCCGATGCATGATGGCCAAAACAATGCTTGCGCGTGGCAACTTTTTAATTTTGGACGAACCCACAAACCACCTCGACTTGGAATCAATCACGGCGCTTAACGAAGGCATGAAAAAATACCGTGGCGTCATGATATTCGCGACCCAAGACGAAGAAATCATGGCGACAGTCGCGAACAGAGTGATGGAATTCACCACAACGAAATTCGTCGACAAAATGTGCGAGTACAACGATTATAAATCTTGACAAATCAAGCATTATCATGTATAATAACAACATGTCACAACTTGACGATATCAAAGGAATTACAGACAAAATAGAGGTCCTCGAAAGGCTCTACTGTGGGACCTTGAATCCTCGTGACCGCGAAAGACACCTGGCTGAAATTCGTAAATATCAAAACTCTCATCATGAAGAAATACAAGACGCCGTCAAGGCGGCTCTCGACTGCTGTTTCGAAGAAGCCAAAAAGACGTCGGGAAGGCCTGCAATGACCCCTACAAATATAAACGAAAGGGAACAAGACGCCGTTGACAAAGTCCTTGTTGCGGCACGAAACCCTGATGGCACATTAAACCAAAATGTAATTAAAGTAATGGCACAGCGTTATAAAATAACGGTTCAAGATGTAAATGCTCGGGTGGCCGAGCAAGCGCAAGCAAGAGTGCAACCACAACCCCAAATCGCAACGCCCCAAAGGGCAGTTGAAACGCAAAGAGTGGTAACCGCCGGAAAAGAGGAGGAAATGGAGATATGAACATAACTGGGAAAATGTTTACGGATGGAAAAAAGAAACGCCAATACGTAGCGGGCGAGTTCACGGGCGAACGCATGACTGGAAATGGTGAAACTCAAGAAACCGATTTCGCCTTGCTTTTGAACATGAAAAAAGGCAAGGTAAAAGGCCGTGAAATAACCGAGGTACTTTTCAAGGACGAAGAACGCGGTGTGGTCTTTGGTGAATCCTTCCCTGTAAGCAAAAAAGACTTTGAAGAAGCAATCAAAGAAGCCGAACGCGCGTAACTCGTATAATTTATCTGGCATTTACAAAAACTTATTGCATGTACAAAACACAAAAATCTGACGAACACAAGCGAGACGCACATGGCAATGTTTATGTGCCCGTAAAATACAAACGCGAAAAATCCACCGCATCATCGTTCATCTCTGTGGCCGTTACAACTTTGGCGCTCGGTTTGGTGATTACTGGCCTGCTATTACATGCAAGCGTTCAAAATAACCAAGCCAACCTTGCCAAAATCGAACACCTGGAACGCGCCGCCATGACCCGCAACATCGAACCGACGCCGAACGTCACAAAAACCGAAGAACCGAAAACGGTCCTCCCCGAACCTATCGAAATTGATGGTGAAGATGATGTCACACGCTAAAGACTTTTAATTTTTTAATAACAAGTTGTTTAACTTGCTCGCGTGCTTCTTTTAAATAGCCCCTCGGGTCGAACTGCGCGGGGTTTTTTGCAAAGTACTCGCGAAGCGTGGCAGTAAATACCAACCTCAAGTCGCTGTCAATATTGATTTTGCGAACTCCAAGCGGGATAGACTTGGCAAGCGTCTCTTCGCTTACACCCATGGCATTTTCAATCTTACCACCGAACTTGTTAATGGTCGCAACGGCCTCGGGCACAACAGAACTTGCTCCGTGCAACACAAGGGGAGTATTCGGAATCTCTTTTTGAATTTGCTCCAATACATCAAAAGCAAATTTAGGCGCAGATTTATACTTAAAGGCTCCGTGTGCGGTACCGATTGATACCGCCAAAGAATCAACCCCAGTCTTTTCGACAAACTCGCGCGCCATTGCTGGGTCAGTGTAGTGGCTGTGTTCGGCACTGACTTCATCCTCGACGCCCGCGATTTGGCCTAACTCGCCCTCGACCGAAACACCTTTTTTATGGGCGTAATCAACTACTTTTTTTGTAAGTTTAATATTGTCTTCAAACGGCAAATGGCTTCCGTCAATCATGACACTGGTAAAGCCCCCGTCAACCGCCATCTTGCACGCCTCGAACGAATCTCCATGGTCAAGGTGTAGCGCAACAGGCACACTTATGGACTCGGCAGCCGCTTCAACAAGTTTCCTTATATATGTAATGCCCGCATATTTCACGGCGCCCGCGCTTGCCTGCAAAATCACCCCGGTTTTCGTCTCGTCGGCCGCGCTTGTTATGGCTTGAATCAACTCCATGTTATTGACGTTAAAAGCACATATTGCACGATTGCGTTTTTTCGCCAAAATCAAAAGTTCTTTGCTTGACACGATTTTCATTTTTGTGTTATCCTCCCTTCATGCAAAAGATTTCATTGGTACTTCCAATATACAACGAAGTTGCAATTTTGCAACAGGTTTTAACCAAGTATATTACGGACCTTAAAAACACGAAACTGGATTTCGAAATAATCGCGGTCAACGACGGTTGCACCGACGGCTCGGAAGACATTCTGCGTGAACTCGCGCGCCTTAACCGCAACTTAAAAGTTATAACTTTAAAAGGCCGTTTTGGTAAGCAAGCCACAATAACCGCAGGTATGGACGCCGCAGACAAAAAAAGTGACGTAGTAATGCTTGCCGATATTGATATCGCAAACCCAGTTGGAATTTTGGGGCAAACCGCTGCCCGAGTTTTAAACGGCGAAAAGATTTGTCACGCTCGTCGCGAAAATAATGGCTTCAATAGAATAAAGGCCCTATACAGCGACATTTGGACATCACTCGGAACAAAACTGTACGGCCTCGACGGCAAGTACACGGGCAAAGCCAACATCGCGGCATACTCGCGCGATGTCGCCGACGTTATAAATGCGATCCCCGCGAACAATAAATACCTCCGTACCATGCGCCCATGGACAGGGTGGACTGTCGACTACTTGACATATGCAAGCGGTTATAATCAAAAAGAACAAGAAAACGTCGAAGCCGCTGCAAAAGAAAGTGCCGAAAAGTCTCCTATGATAAAGGGTCACAAGTCCTTAAAGCGTGACAAAGTCCGCGAACACACAGCCTCGGTCGACTATATGTGGGGTCTTGTCGCAGGAACGCTTTTGATGTTCGTCTTCGCGATTGTCTTCTCGACCGCCGTTAAAGTCCCGTCATGGATTTTCCTCATTGTTTGGCTTGTATTTATAATGATGCTGTTCCTCACGTTCATAATGAACCTTCGCGCAGTCCTTATAAAACGCATCGGTGTCATCAACCGCGCAAGCGACGTGCAAATCTATGAAGTCGAAAGCGTAATAAACTAACAAAAAACATTTTACATATTCAAAATCTTCTTATAAACTGAAGACACATTTTATCGGAGGTATTTTAAAATGACAAAGATTGGAATCAACGGCTTCGGTCGAATCGGAAGATTAATTTTAAGGGTGGCGGCCGACCGCAAAGATGTACAAGTTGTGGCAATCAACGACCCGTTTGTGGACTTGGAATACGCAGCCTATATGTTGCGGTACGACACCGTCCATGGAATCTTTGGTGGCACAATCGTCGTTGACGCAAAAACCAACTCGCTTGTCATCAACGGCAAAAAAGTCGCATTCTATACCGAAAAAGAACCCGAACGAATCCCGTGGGGCAAAGTCGGTGCCGATGTCGTTTGCGAAGCCACTGGAGTATTTACCTCGACCCAAGATTGCATGCGCCACATCACGGGCGGAGCAAAAAAAGTCGTTATCACTGCACCGGCCAAGGACAAAGAAACCCCGACATTCGTTATGGGCGTCAACCATACTACATATAAGCCAACTATGAAAATAGTATCTAATGCATCTTGCACGACAAACTGCCTCGCACCTCTCGCCAAAGTCATCCATGACAAGTTCAAAATCACGGAAGGACTTATGACCACGGTCCACGCGGTCACCGCGACGCAAAAAACCGTAGACGGCCCATCCAAAAAAGACTGGCGCGGTGGCAGGGCAGGTGGTGGAAACATCATCCCGTCCTCGACAGGTGCCGCAAAAGCCGTCGGACTTGTAATGCCCGACCTTAACGGCAAATTAACGGGTATGTCATTCCGAGTCCCAACCCTGGACGTGTCTGTAGTCGATTTGACCGTAAAAATCGAAAAACCCGCAACCTACGAAGAAATCTGTGTCGCAATGAAAAAGGCCTCCGAAACGACAATGAAAGGCATCGTCCAATACATGGACGAAGACATCGTCTCGTCCGACTGCGTCGGCAATTCGCATACCTGCATCTTCGATTCCAAGGCTGGCATAATGTTAAACCAAAACTTCGTGAAACTTATCGCATGGTACGATAATGAATGGGGCTACTCGACCAAAACCGTCGACCTCTGTGCGCATATTTCAAAATAATTCGCAAAAAACATTTGACATATCCCGAAAACAGGTTTACACTTAACACGTGAAATTTGGGTTTTTACTTGGTTCTGAAGGTGGCGGATTTTTCGGCCCCCTGTTCGGTGCTATTAACTTTGTTTTATACCGAATTTGGACCATGTTCGCGGGTATATGCGATGTTATCGAGGACGTTTTTTACCAACTCGCTGGCATTAAACCCCCTACGGCAGTGGTCAAGGACAACAACACTTGGGAAAAAGCCTCTGATTACGAGGGAAAGGGCAACGACATCGTATCCGTACTTATTCGTAACGGCCGCGTCCAAACTATATTCCAAAACCTTATTATCGTCGCAATCACGCTTATAATGTTTTTCACGATTTTGCAAATTATCCGCGAACAATATAAAAACAAGGACGGTGGCAATCCATACATGATTGTTTTCCGCATGTTCAAGGGTATGGTAACTATGCTTTTCGTAACCGCGGCGGTCCTCGTCGGGTTACAGGTTTCTGGTATTGTCCTAAGCGCTCTTAACTCCGCGACTGGCGCTGCGGGCAGCGGTGCTTCTGGCGCCGTCTTCCGCTCCATGGCCTATCGCGGTAACCGCATCCGCTTGGGCGAGAAACATTTGGAAGGGGCAGAAATAGACGGTAAAACGATACCAACGCTTCGAGCTGGTGGCCGGCCAGTCGACATCGACAACCCGTCGTCGACGACATCTGGATGGGGTGACCTGGACCCCGCTATTTTGGGTCGCGCGCAGGCGGTGGGCGAGAAGCAGACCCCAGGCGTGGATTCTAGTTTAGCCGAAGAGGCGGAGAAGTCCAAGGACGAAGAAGTCGCGACGCCGACCTACGTTACGATTGAGCCAATCGAACTTTATTGGAACCCTGGGTACACCTACATCCCCTTTGACTCTACTGGCCATACCAAGGTGACTTTCCGTTGGAAGAATAACGACTCCCAAGGTTCGCAAAGTTCGGTTTCTCTGTTCAACTATTATATCGAAGTCGGCAGCAAGCGCGACTTCCCTCGGTCCGCGAACACCATGCGCACATTCATAAACGACAAATGCAAACCCGACGGTGCCTCGATGACATCTGGAATGGCACTAAGCGGTATGACCTTTAACTCCGCGAACACCGAGGAGATCGGCGACTTCATAACGGCCTACACAAAATGGCTTTTCCTGTGTCAATTAATCGCACTTTTCAAGGAAGGCATGCACCGTTTCTTCGACAATCCCGCACCTGGCGAAGCTTGGGGCCCGTTGGACGGGGCGAAGTGGATTCCTTGCGAGGTCACGGGACACACCACACACAATTTGTTCGAATGGCTTGATTGCAAAGTTTTCAAGGGCACGCCTTGGGTGCGCTCATTTATGATGCAACTTATGTGGTACTTCGGCGACAGCCCCGAGGTGGAGTACCCGTTCCTTGACAGTTTCACAATATACAAAGGTGGCCCGGTAGACATGGCGTTGCAAGGCATGGTAAAAGGCGTTATTGACCAGGCCCCCGATGACGTTTGGAGGGTTATGTTCGGTTTCGCCGCGGAACTTTTCGGCGGGCTTATCGATGTTATTCGTTACTATGCTGCCCAAATCCTCTATGGCGTCGACAGTTTCACTTTGAACATCACAAATCCGCCCACGGATGTTGTAAATTTTGTTAATGAATTTTATGAAAACGTTGATAATTACTGGTTCCCGTCATTTACCAATGACAAAGACCAACTTAAAGATGCTAACTACTCCGCGGACAGGGTCGCTCCCGTACTTCGTGCCACTTTGGACGCCGCTGGCGTTGATGATGGCGATGTCACGGACGTTGCTGGCTTGCCGACCCGTGCGACATTGCGCGCATTGGGCATGGTCGAACGCTCGGCCGCCGACATGGGCTTCACTGAACTTAACGGTGCCAAGGTCGAACGTGTATATACTTTCGATGGTGCGGACACTGGTATTGCGGTCATCAAGCGTGTCGGCGACTCTAGGAAGGGAGACAAACTATTTAGCCTGATGGATCAAGAGATTAAGGAGGGGTCACTCGCTACCGACCCGATGGCCCAGGCCGACATTCTCGATGCGTCCTATTCCCGACGCAAAACGCCAGGTGGGCCAGGTGTGTCGTACGCCGTGAAGGACTTGACCAACAAGGATGTGTTCATAGACGGCTTGGGGAACGTGTCATTGTGTAGGAAGAACGACCCTGACTTCTCTGGCTCGGACGTCGAGTGGGTTATAGAAAACTTGAGTGGTGGCAAAGGAGTGGACGGGGGGGGGATCTGGGATGCCCGTGTCGGCACACAACAGTTCCGGGTGAAGAGGTGGCTGAAGAAGCAATACGACCCGGCGAAGTACAATAATTGGGCGCAAAACAACTTATCAGGCGAGGACGGTTATGAACGGGACGATAGTGCGGCTGGGGTCCTGAAGACCATTGGGCAGTTTAATTACATGAACCCGTTGGTCGTCGGTGAGGCCTACAACTACTCCTACTTCCAAATGATCGCGGGCTTCATCGGCATCATCCTGGTCATGGGTGTCTATTTGAATTTCTTATTCGCATTAATCCAACGTCTGTTGGAAATGGTCGTATTGTATTTGATGTCGCCAATCACCCTCGCAATGTACCCATTCGACAACGGCTCCTCGTTCGACAGCAACTTCCTTAAACCATTCTATAAAAAAGTCATCGCGACCTACGCAATCGTCTTGTCGCTCAACTTCTTCTTCTTGCTCTATCCGCTCGTAACGGCTATTAAATTCTTCCCACAATACAACCCTGGCAACATCATTATGGACCTGTTCGTAACCCTCGCCTTAATGGGCATGCTCCCCAAGGTCCGTAACACCATCACCCAAGTCCTCGGTGCGGAAGGCCTCGAAGAAAAAAGCCTCAAAGACGTCGCCAAGGGTGGTCTCGGCGAACTCGCAAAGGGCATGCAAGGCGTCGGTGTCGCTGCGAGCCTGGGCAAAGCTGGCTCTGCTCTAACGAAGGTCGGAAGGGACGCCCTGCATAACGTCGGTCTAAAGGCGGGTCTGCCTCAAGCAAACGCCAAGGAAATGGCCGAAAAGAAAGCCGCTTGGGCTGCCAGGCGTGGCGATAAAGCCTATAACGCGGCGTTGAACGCGAAGGGTGGCTCTGCCGCCAAAGCCGAAAAAGCCAGGCAGGCTGCTCTGTCAAAGGCCGACAAGGATTGGGATAATTCTAAAACTAAAGGACGCCTTTTGTCCGACCAGGCAAAGCGCGAACAAGCATTGAAAGGAAATTCGCTTCTAAAAGCAATAAGCGATAACGCCAGGGAGGGCACTCTCGGTAAGACGGCCAAGGGGTTTGCGGACACAGTCCTCAGCACTTTTGGCGGACTTGAAACCGACGCTCGGCAAGCCAAATTCGACAAAGACCGCCTAGACCGATTGAAACGTAAAGGCGACCACGCTGGCGAACCGTTTATTCGGGCTGAAAACGGATCTGGAAACGCGGAAATGGCTGTTGCTTTGGCCCAAGGGGCTGGATACAAAGGTGCCCTCACTGCGCGCGACATGACCAATGCGGGAAAACAAGCCGAAGTTCAAAAATTCCTAAATGACAATGCCAAAACTCCTCACGGCAAACAAGTAGCAAAAGATTTCGAAAAACAAGTTGCGTTTGTCAATGATAACATGAGCCGCTTCGGTGGAAAGGACAAGGAGTTCTATCAAAACTATGTAGAAGCAAGTAGCAATGCCAAGGGTGCGGGTGCCAGAGCATTCAATGCAAGCGTTGATGCCGCTGCCAAAAGCGAAGGCGCATCGATAAAATACGGCAATAACCAAACGGCCACCTCTGACGGTAACGGTGGATTCACGGACAGTTCTGGACGTTCAATCTCGGCCGCGGCCATCAAGGACGCAAATGCTACTGCCGAACATCAAAAATTGAATGCCGTCATGTCCAACTTCAAAGGTTCCGAACGCGTATATGAAGCAGATAAGGCCGAAAAATACATCGAACAAACAAGGGTCGCGTTATCTGGTGCGATGACCAACGAAATAACCACTCAAATCAACCGCTCGGTTGAAGGTATGCCACAGGGAGCCCAGACTGCGTTCATGAAAGCCGAAGTCTTCATGCAAGCCATGCAAGGCGACCCAGGCGCCCGTGCCGCCCTTCCTTCTATGGTGCATCAAGCGGCTGTGGCTGCGCAGGTTGCCCAGGCTAACCCCGTTGGCTCTGCTGCTGGCGATGACGCCCGGGCGACACTCAAGTCCTTGGCCTCTGATAATAAATTGGGTTCGGACTTCATTCGCGAAATCCAAAAACCGGGTGCAAGCACACCGACCTTGGATTTGGCTGTTGCCCTTGGTCGAACTACTGTTCCTGTTGGATTGTCTTTGGACGCTGGTTCGGTCGGTTCTGTCTTCGGACAGGTCGGCGACCTCATGGGAATGGCTATCACCAAAACATTCGGTGAAAAAGCCAAGGCAAACTACAACGCCGCCGCTAACCAGGTCGACCGTTGCGAACACGCCATTCAAGACAGCACAAACGACGCCAACAGGTCTATGGCACTCTTGCTCTCACAACAGGGTAATGAGAGCATGCGAGCCGATATCCAGAAACTTATGAAAATAATGGGTTCCAAAGAAGACGGGCAAGGTGGCTTGACTGATCCGACAAATACCCGTTACCACGAGGATCCTGGTGCTGCTGATCTCATCGCCAAACTCTCGCAGTCTATAATGAACACGGTCGGCCACATGCATTCAATGGGCGATTACCAAGGGGCCTCTGCTTACCAAGACTCTATGCGCGGAATCTTGCAATCCAACAGCATGTTCGCGACGCTTGCTACCGAAATGGGCAAAATGGAAAACTATGGTAAAGTGCTTAACGCAACCACCCAATACATGGGCAAAGAGGAAGCCCAGTTAAAAAAAGGCATGCAAAATCCTAACAATAACGGGTAAATAACGTTATGTCAGAAACCGTTCAACAACCAACCGTCCGATACATTCCGCGGAAAACTCGCATTAAAACCGAGTTCGTCAAGGGCATCACTGCGACCGACCTGTTTTGGCTCGGTGGCGGCGGTGCTCTTACGTTTGCCCTGGGCGCAAGCGGTGGTGGCCTGCCCGCATACTTGATTGCTGGCGTCGTCGCAATCTTCACTGGTATCGGCGTCATCCGCAACAAAGACGGCGACCGCGTCTACAACATGTTGTGGATTTGGTTCAAGTTCATGGCCTACGCAAAGCGCTACAACAAAATCCCAAAATTCGGCGTCAAATCAATATCCGACATCATCCCTTACGAAAAGATTGTGGAAGGTAAATACATCTTTTTCGGAACCTACTTTGGCGCAGTGCTCGAAGTTTTCCCGATTGAGTTCGGACTTTTGGACGTCGGCCGTCAAGAAATGATTGTAGGCAGTCTCGCCAACGCATTCCGGCGTATGAACGAAAAACAATCCGCGTCCATAATCAACCTGGAACGCGCCATGCTTATGGACAAATACATCGATTTGGAAATCGAAAAGTATAACCAACTTGTAAAAAACATCGAAACTGGCGCCCTGACCGAAGAAGAACTCGAGGCCCGCGAAACAATATTTGCCGAACGCGGATACCAACTCGAGTACATGAACGAAAACGCCCGAGTCTTCAAAAACAATTTTTATTACATCGTCTACGACACCGACAAAAGCGCCCTGGAATCGACAATCCAAGGTATCGCAAGCACCCTGGGCGGTGGCGGTCTGCGCATCGAGAACAGGCGCGTCCAAGGCAAAGACCTCGCAGTATTCCTAAAAAACTGCTACGACAAAAACTTGGACGAACGCCAAGTCAAAGAAATCACGGAAGAAAAACTCATGGACTGGGTCAACCCGACCAAAGCCAAATTCACTTCAAAAAAAATCTTGCTAAACGACGTGCCGTACCAAGGCCTCACCGTGACAAACTATCCTTTGGAAGTCTCGAACGCATGGGGGTACAGGCTGTTTAACATGAGCGGTTGTCGCACGACACTGAATTTCCGTCAAATCGAAAAGCAGGAAGCCGAAAAAATCATCGACAAGGCGATTATTGAAATGCGGACTCAAATGGAAAACTCGCAAAAAAGTTCGTATCAAATCGAGCGCAGCACACAACTTGAAACCATCACGGACCTCTTGTTCCAAATCAAGCGCGGTAACGAGTCCGTATACGATTGCAACTTCCACCTGATGTGCGAATGGGACGAGGCAAAAGAAGTCAAAGCCAAATTGCGTGAAGAAGGCTTTTCATTCAGCGAACTTTCGGGTCGCCAACTCGACGTGTTCCGAAGCGCGAACATATCTCGGCTCGAGGCCCTCGACCAATACACCCGTGGCATCCCGACCACAACGGTCGCGGCGACATTCCCGTTCATAAGCGACATGTTGCAGGACGAACGGGGCATTTGCATCGGCAACAACAGTTATCCCGTCTTTGTGGACTTCTTCAAACGAAGCGACACCCGCGTCAACAGCAACATGATTATCATCGGCAAGTCTGGTTCTGGAAAGTCGTTTTGTACCAAAAGTATCTTGGCGCACCTCGCCGCTGACAACACGAAAATCTTTATTCTCGACCCCGAACGCGAGTACGTTTCGCTCACCAAAAATCTGTTCGGCAACTCGATTGACGTCGGAAACGCGGGCAAAGGTCGCTTCAACCCGTTCCATATTTACCCGGCCATGGTCGACGAAGGTGAGGACGGCAAAGAATTCGACGACACGTTTGAATCGCACTTGCGGTTCTTGGAATCCTTCTTCCGCGTAGTTATGGAAGGCATCAAAAGCGATGCCTTGGAAAGTCTCAACGGCCTTGTCACGGCGGTTTATCGTCAAAAAGGTATCGATAGGTACACCGATTTCCGTCAACTCAAACCCGAACAGTTCCCGATTTTCCAGGACCTCTACGAACTCGCCAAACGCTTTCATACCAATGCGGTGGATGATTTCAGTCGCATCAACTACCGCGTGCTTGTAACATATTTGGAAAAATTTGCCGACGGCGGACGCTTCTCGGGTCTTTGGAACGGGCCTGCGTCGATTCGTACTAATGAAAACTTTGTTACTTTCGACTTCATGACGTTGCTCGCCAACAAAAACAATGTCGTCGCCGACGCGCAAATGTTGCTTGTGTTTAAATACCTCGACGGTGAAGTCATCAAAAACCGTGACTATAATACCAAGTTCAAGGTAAGGCGTAAAATCGTTATCGTCGTCGACGAAGCCCACGTATTTATTAACGAACAACGCCCAATCGCGCTTGACTTTATGTTCAACATGGCGAAACGTATCCGTAAGTACGACGGTATGCAAATCGTCATTACGCAAAACGTCAAGGACTTCGTCGGTTCGCCCGCAATCGCCAAAAAGTCCGCCGCCATTATCAACGCGTCGCAATACTCTATGATTTTCGCCCTTGCCCCTAACGACATGTCCGACCTTGTCACGCTCTATAAAAACTCTGGTGAAATCAACAAGACCGAACAAAACCAAATCACGACCAACGCGCGAGGCCAATGCTTCTTCATCTCGGGCCCAATGAACAGGACCCTTATCCAAATTGAAACAAGCGACGAAATGCGCAAAATCTTTGAATAAAGTTTTTGTCAGTCTTTTGTCAAACCCGCCAAACCATATGATAAACTACACACGTGCAGTCTGCAAAGGTGCGAAATCTTCTGCAGTCTCCGTCGAACTCTAAATCGGCGGCTCGGT
>JAIRQZ010000039.1 GCA_031256235.1 Christensenellaceae bacterium
CAATATGATTAATAAAGACTTTACCATTATGCAATACGACCGAGTTTCACAACCTGTTGTCTCGACGAAAAAGTACCTGCCCGATTTCGTGGCTATGGAATCGGACAAGTGCCTGATTACTTATTTTTCGGACGTCATCGATAATTACGAGCGCGTCTTTCGCGTCAACCAAACTTTCAAGATTCGCACCGAGGGTGTCCGCCCGCGTGTGTATATAATGCAGGCTGGCCCATACAAAAAGCCCGTGTATGTCGTGCCTATGCCCATCGGAGCGCCCCAAGCCGCACGTGTTATCGAGGCCTTGGCGGCGTTGGGCGTCAAAAAGTTCATGGTTTCGGGCGGAGCAGGTACGCTTGACGACAAAGTCACCGCAAACAAAACCTTGGTGCCGATAAGCGCGGTTCGTGACGAAGGCACAAGTTACCATTACTTGCCCCCAAGCCGTGAAGTCGAACTTAACCCAAGGGTTCTTGCCGTTATTGAAAAGACTTTGACCCGCGAAAAAGTGCCTTATGAAAAAATCAAAACGTGGACGACCGACGGAATCTTCCGCGAAACCGCCGACAAGGTTCAACTCCGCAAGGCCGAGGGTTGCCACGTCGTGGAGATGGAATGCTCGGCCTTTTACGCCGTGGCCAAAAGCAAGAATGTTACGCTTGGCCAACTGTTGTATGCGGGCGATGTCGTAAGCACCGACGATTGGAATTATCGTGACTGGCACGACGCATACGAAAAGCGCGAAAAACTTTTTGAATTATCCCTAAAGTGTTTACTCGAGATGTAAACACTATATGTCGGAATTTAAAAATTCCGCCATAAAACGCTTGCTTGAATTGTGATAGTGGTGCATAATTAAAACATGAAACAACTTGAAGAATTTTTGCAAAGAAAAATCCGTATCGTCCAGGCTGGTCCAACAAAGTTTGCCATTTCGTTCCCGATGTATAAAATCGAGGGCGGTCTTTATGAAATTTACCTTGTTGCCGAGAGCGGAAAGTTTTACTTAAGCGACGAAGGCACGACCTATGCGGAACTTGATAAAATCTTTGAATTAAAAGAGCCCGATGTTATCAAAAACCTTGTTGCGATTTTGAAACAATACGGTTGTCGCAAACACCAAAGTTCAAATGCCTTTATCATCGAATGCACGCCTCAAGACATCCACCAAAAATTAAGTTATCTTATCCAAGCTATAAGTTTCATGTTGAACATGAAGATTTTTTATGTATGAAATTAACACCCGAGTGGAAAGAATTTTTATCCGAATATTTGAAAACTCCGCAGGCGCGCGAGTTGCAAACCCGTGTTTTAAATGAATACGGCAAGCATAAAGTTTGTCCGCCAAGCGAAAAAGTCTTCTCGGCTTTCGACGCGTGCCTGCCCGACAAAGTTAATGTTGTGATTTTGGGCCAAGACCCATACTTTAACGCAGGCCAAGCCATGGGTATGGCGTTTTCGATTGACCCGACATGCAAATGCGACTTTCCGCCAAGTTTGCGCAACATTATCACCGAGGTCAAATCCGAATACGGCACATGTAATGTAGAAGACGGCGATTTGACTCCGTGGGCAAAACAAGGCGTGCTTTTGCTAAACACAAGCCTTACCGTCCGCATGGGCGCACCCCTGTCACACGCCGAGATGGGCTGGGACGGACTTACTCGCTCTGTAATATCTGCGTTGAACAAGCGTGGCAATATTGCGTTTGTGTTGTGGGGCAGTCACGCCGCCAAGTACGCCGAATTAATCACCGACAAAAGCAACCTTGTTTTAAAATGTGCCCATCCAAGTCCACTATCCGCAAGCCGAGGCTTTTTTGGATGCGGACATTTCAAGAAAATTGACGAATATTTGAAATCACTTGATAAATCCGAAATAGTATGGTAATATCGCGCGATATGCCTATTATCACACAAATATCGGCGCAAAAAAAGAACAACGAAAGGACATCAGTATACGTCGATGACAAGTTCTTTTGTGGCCTCGCCATTGATGATGTGTTGAAAAATAACCTTGTTGTCGGCATGGAGGTCTCGCCCGAATTCCTGTCAAATCTTTTAAGTGCAAGCGGTGAAAACGACATGTACAACAAAACCTTGGTTTACATTTTGCGTTCTCCGCGAACCGAAAGTGAAATCCGTCGATTCCTTTCACGTAAAAAAGACTGTTCCCAAGAATTCATCGCCCGCATCATCGAACGCCTAAAGACTATGAACTATATAAATGACGAAGCCTATGCCCGCATGTTCGTGGGAGCCAAACATATCAAAATAAGCACGCGTGCAATCAAACAAAAACTTAAACACAAAGGCATAAGTGTGGAACTTGCGGACGGTGCGACGGCCGACATCGGAAGCCAAGACGATTTGGCAAAGTCTGTCGCGGAAAAGTACATGCGATATCGCGAATATGATGAAAAGAACTTGCAAAGATTATTCCGATACCTTGTGTCCAAAGGCTTTGACTTTGATATCACGGGGAGTATCGTACAGGAATACCGCACCAAAGGCGAGATTGACCCCGAGATGCGGGCCGAGTTCAATACTTACCAAAACGAATATCAAAAGGCTCGTGAAGAGTTACGCAAGGCAAGGGTAGAGGCAAAGAAATCAAAAAACAAGTTCAAGTCAATAAAAAAGAAAATAACGGAGGGAATGTAAAATGCATATTGGAATTGACATCATAGAGGCAAAGCGCTTCGCGGACATGAACGACAAAAGGCTTTCGCAAATGTTCACAAGTCGTGAACTTGAATATGTCCACATGAAAAACTTTGCGCCTGAAACAATCGCAGGTTTGTTTTGCGCAAAGGAGGCCTTTTTCAAGGCGCTCGGGACAGGAATCACGCACCAATCTATTATGGAAATCGAGATTTTGCACGATATGCACGGCGCGCCGTACTTTCATTTTAACTCGACACTGCTTGCAAGGCACAAACATTTAAGTACCGCTCACACCCACTTAAGTATAAGCAACACAAAGGAACTTTCCGTCGCGATTTGCGCCATAGTCCCGTCTTATGTGAACGGAATATCGCTTAATTAAGGCCTTGCCAAAATATCGTATACCGATGCAGGCGCGTCCCTGTTGGATATGAACTCGGCGCATTTTATAACAAATTCTCGGTTGGTTGGGCGTTCATCAAACAATCCGCTTTTCGCCAAAACTGGCCACATCTTGTCGACAAGAGTCCTTAAGCATCGGTCAATATTGTCCGCGTCCGTGTTAAATCGTTCGGAAATGTGCGCATATAATTCTTTACTGCTTGGCACACCTTGGTTTTCATGTATACAAATGATACCGCACTTAAGATAATGGTACCCGTTGACCTTTGTTGGAAATCCGAAATCAAATAAAAAATCGGTCACCCTCTTTTGTATGTTCACATACCAGTGTAGCATATTTGGGTTTACAAATCCATTAAAAAGATGTTAATATACCACACGCCTATGTAATCCAACGGCAGAGATAGGGGACTTAAAATCCCTCCAGTGGTGGTTCGAATCCACTCATAGGCACCAATCAGTTCTTTAAAAGATTTTCAATCATGCGTGAAGGGTTCTCGAAAAACATTTTTGAGATTGAAAAGTGTGGCGAGTCTTTATAATCCATTTTCGCAACCTTTCCGTTTCCAATCCAATAAAAGTCGCTGTCCGTAATCGCCATAAGGATTGGGTTGTGCGTTACAATGATAAATTGGCACCTGTGCTTTTGTGCCTTTTCGTATATTAACGCGTTCAATGCAAGAAGACTTGTAGGTGAAAGTGCGGATTCGGGCTCGTCCAAAATAAACAGTCCATCTTTGAATCCCGATATTAATTCGATTATCCCTTCGCCGTGCGAGCAAGAAAGTAATTTGTCTGCTGAATAGGTATGCAGTTGCATTGTTTCGCTCATATACTCTGAACGAAAAAGTATCCACGTGGCGGACGTTCCCAATTGATTAACAACATATTTTGCCCGCGACGACCGCCTTGTGCAGGAAACCCACATCTTACGGCAAGGCTTTCCAACAAAGTAGATTTCCCGGCCGCGTTTTCGCCCGCAAAAATCGTGACAGACTTTTCAAACTTAAACTTAAAGCCCTGCATAAAATGAACAAGAGGTCAAGACCTCGTACAAAGGAGAAAATAATGAGTAATAATATACACATTCCAAGTGAACTTGGGAACCTTAATTGTTTCGTTCAAGAACCAGTATCGCGTGAGATTCAACGTATGATGCTTGTAGAACCAGTTGTAAGATTCCAACCCGTCGAAACATTCGAACCCGTAAGATTACCCGTAGGTCCGGTCATCGAACCGTTCCCCCCGGCATTCCCTGTGCCACCATTCCCGCCAGCATTCCCGCAAACTTTGCCCGAGAATGTACCATGCCATCACCGTCCTTTTGAACATGCAACTCCGTTCATTACGGGCGAATGTGGCCGAGAAAACTTTTTGTGTTCGCAAGCATTTACAGGTGAAAGACTTGAACGATGCTGTGGCGGAACACGTCACGGGCACCGAGAAAGACGCGACCGCGACCGTTGGTGCTGACAAAAAAGAGCCGTTGGGCTCTTTTTCATGCAACTTATTTTGGGTGTTATCTTGGTCTTCCGCCGCCCATAGGGGGTCTTCCAACTGGCGGACGCGGGCGTACCGGAGGACGGGACGACGGTCTGCGCGGTGGTTGCGCGAAGGGCGGGAAAGTCGGGAAAAAGAAAGGATAATAAAACGGAAAGAATGGTGAAAAGCCTGCCTCTTGGGCCAACCTTGCCAAAACCAAGGCACGCGCAAAGTCGTTCGCCGTCCTTACACTGTGACCTGCAGGCGGGTCAATCGCGGCACCGCTTGCGCTGACAACGTGGGACGCCATCCTGTTGATATCGTCGTCGCTTAAGTTATCTCCTGTGTCGTATGTGTCGATTGCTTCCTCGATGTGTGGAAGCATTCGTCTTGCAATCTCTGGTTGCATATTTTCAAAATCCATTTGAAACCTCCTTAAAGTGTTTTTATGTTGACAATTTTATTTTTGTGCGCTAAAGTCCCTTATATGTTTAAACTGTGGAAAAAAGTTAATTTGCCTACAAAGATTACTTTGATTCGGATGGCGATGTTGCCGTTCATAATGCTGTTTTACATCGCGGGGGTTTGCCTTGATGTTACGTTCTTCACGAATTGGGGCAAACTTATTGCCACGATACTTTTCGTGATTGCGGTGGGGACCGATTGGCTTGATGGCTATATTGCCCGCAAGTACAACATGGTTACCAACACGGGCAAGTTGCTTGACCCTGTTGCCGACAAGATGCTTACGATGCTTGGATTCATTTTAATCCTTGCCGACCCGATTTGGTATGAAACTTGGGACAGGACAATGATGATGCCGTCGGTGCCCGCATTCCCGTTTTGGTTCGCCGTTATTACCGTGTTTGTCGCCTTTGGGCGCGAGACAATTACCAACAGCCTGCGCTTTATTGCAGCCGAAAAAGGCATCGTAATCGCGGCCGACAAGTTGGGCAAGGCAAAGAGCCTGTTCCAGTTCATTGCGATTACCTTGTACATGTTGCTTGCGTTCAACCTTAACCCATTTATACAATTCGTTCAAGACGACACGATGTGGCTTGATTTGTGGTCGTATACGTGCGTGTTCATGATGACGGCGGCGGCGGTGTTAACAGTATGGTCGTGCGTGAATTACATCCAAAATTATGTGAAAGAAGTAAATGCCAAGGGCGCTGGCGGAGATTCGGGAGCAGTCACCAAGGTTGCGGGCGGAGATGCGGGCGCAGTAAATGCCAAGGCTGTGTCAACCACGAAAGAGGAGAGCCCGAATGGAAAAAAATGAACGAAGCAAGGCGCTTGCGGTAGCAATCGCAAACATTGAAAAGGCATATGGCAAGGGCGCAATTATGAAGATGGGCGAAGGCCCGATTGTGCGCAACATAAAGGTTATATCTACGGGGTGCTTGACGTTGGATTACGCAATCGGCATTGGGGGAGTCCCTCGCGGTCGCATCACGGAAATTTATGGCCCAGAGAGTAGCGGTAAAACTACCGTGGCTTTGCACGTGGTGGCCGAGGCGCAAAAGCAAGGGTTGACTTGCGCGTTCATTGATGCCGAGCATGCCCTTGACCCCACTTATGCCCAGGCTTTGGGCGTACAGGTAAAGGACCTTATATTATCGCAACCCGATTCGGGTGAGCAAGGATTGGACATTGCGCAAAAACTTGTGGAAAGCGGGTGCATCGATTTGGTGGTTATTGACTCGGTCGCGGCGTTGACTCCGCGTGCCGAAATCGACGGCGACATTGGCGATGCCTTCATTGGACTGCAGGCGCGATTGATGTCCCAGGCATTGCGCAAGTTGACTCCGCTTGTAAACAAGGGCGAGACCGCGCTTGTGTTCATCAACCAGTTGCGCGACAAAATCGGAATCATGATGCCCGGGCAAAGTCCCGAGACTACCCCTGGGGGCAAGGCATTGAAATTCTATGCTTCATTGCGGTTGGACGTCCGACGCATTGCGAGTATCAAGGACGGCGACGAAGTCATTGCCAACCGCACTAAGGTCAAGGTCGTCAAGAATAAACTTGCTCCGCCGTTCAAGTTGGCCGAGTTCGAAATCACGTTCGGCAAGGGTATTTCGCAAACGGGGTGCATTATTGATTTGGCG
>JAIRQZ010000042.1 GCA_031256235.1 Christensenellaceae bacterium
TAATACAATAGTCCTTTTCGACCGTGTGCGCCGAAAAGAAAAACAGGCCAGGGATACCAACAACAAAATCATGCCCGAACAAATCGTCGATGCGTCCATAAAGGAAACTTTTGCCCGCCAGTTGGGAACAACACTTACCACAATGGTACCTGTTGTGGCGCTTTGCTGTTTGCCTGTGCCATTAATCCGCGAGTTCGCGATACCAATTATGTTTGGATTGATTGCAGGCGCGTTCAGTTCAGTCTTTATCGCAACGTCGTTGTATGTACGCTTTGAAAAATATCGCAACAAATCTCAAAGGCCACAAAAGTTACAAAGACAAGATAACTTGGTATCCGCCGAATAACTTGAATACACATTGTTGTGCTTGATTTTATTACGGGTCTTGTAATGGACGGTTTTACGCCTGTGTTTTTCGCACTTGTAAAGTTTTTGCCAACTGTCATCATCCTGTTGACCATTGTTGCGATGTTTGAGCACAGTGGACTTATTTTGGGCTTCAGTTGTACAACTTTGGCGGTCGGGGCAATCGATGCCAAAAGTGCCCAAAGCAAACGAACCGCGCGTTTATTGACTTTTATTCCGTGCAGTGCGAAGTTGCCCGTGTTGATTTTCATTGCCTCGATGATCCTTGGTTGGTCGATATTCGGGGTCATTTTTTTGTACATCGGGTCTTTGATGCTTGGCGTAATCTTTGGCGGGTACCGGGTTCTTGCCGTGCCACGGTTTCGGCGCATAGGCCTTGGCAAACTTGTGTCGATTCTTACAAAAAATATTATCCAGTTTCTTGGACGCATTTCCGTCGGGCTTATGTTGGCGGTCACGACGCTTTATACGTTGCAATATTTTGACTTGCTTGTCCCGCTTATGCGTATTTTTGAACCCATATTTACCCCCGTGGGCCTTGCCAACGCATCCGTAATCGCGTGCCTTTTTTTCGGACTTGTGGCAAAAGAAATGATAATCGGAGCCATACTTTCGTTCGGCGCGACAAGCCTTAACTTGACAATCGCAAGCGCCATAAGTTTCATCGTATTTGTACTTTTGTATACGCCATGTTTGCCTGCGCTTACGGCGATGAAGTCCAAACTTGGTTTTGCTTTTGCCCTGAAACAGGCGCTTTATAATTTTTCGGTCGCATATGTTGCATCATTGCTTGTTTATAACCTTGCAGTTGTGTTATCATTATGATGTGAAAACACCGCTTGTCGCTATTGTAGGGCGCCCCAATGTTGGCAAAAGTTCGCTTTTCAACATGCTTGCGGGTGCACGGGTAAGCATCACCGACGACGAGCCTGGGGTTACGAGGGACCGCATATACACCACGATAGATTGGAACGGCCATGCCTTTGATTTGGTCGACACAGGCGGGGTGGACTTTGACATAAGCAACGTCTTTGCCGTCCACATTCGCGAACAAGTCGACATCGCAATCGACCTTTGCGATGTCATAATATTCCTTACCGACGGTGAGGCGGGAGTTTTGCAAAACGACATTGACATTGCAAACATGTTACGCAAAAGCAAAAAGCCCGTTGTGCTTGCCGTTAACAAACTTGACAATAATGCCCGCGAAGCCCAGGCCAACGACTTTTACGACCTTAAAATCGGCGAGCCAATCGGCATAAGTTGTACCCAAAAGCGTGGGCTTGGCGACCTGCTTGACGCAGTTGTAGGGCACTTTAAAACAAAAGCCGAGCCCAAGGAAGAGGCCGACATGCCCGTGCGCATTGCAATAATCGGCAAGCCCAACGCGGGCAAGAGCAGTATCGTGAACAAATTGTTGGGCGAAAAGCGCGTCATGGTGTCAGAAGTCGCAGGCACTACCCGCGACAGCATTGACACACCTTTCCGTTATATGAACCGCGACTATATCTTGACCGATACCGCGGGAATCCGTCGCAAACGAAGCGTCGAAGTCCAAACCGTCGAGCATTACTCGGTGCTTCGGGCAATCAACGCAATCCGCACAAGTGACGTAAGCGTAGTTGTTATCGACGCGACCGAGGGCATAACCGAACAGGATGTCCGGCTTGCCGCGTTTGTGCACAATGAAGGTAAACCAAGCGTAATCGCCGTAAACAAATGGGACATCGTGGAGGGCGAAAAGTCGCGCGAGTTTCTGACTTGGCAAGACAACTTGAAGATAGACCTTGCTTTTATGCCGTATTTCAAGCCTGTGTTCACAAGTGCGCTTACAGGGCAACGAGTCAACGAAATCATGAAAGCAATAGACGAAGTCATCGAAAACCACAAAAAACGCATCACGACGGGCAAGTTGAACCAAATGTTTTTGGACTTTTGTACCGTCAATCCGACGCAGGCCAAAATCAAATATGTCACTCAAGTGGGTATTTGTCCGCCGACTTTTGCTTTGTTTGGCAACAAATTGGACCGATTGCCAAAGTCCTATACGCGTTATTTGGAAAACAGTTTGCGTAAAGAAATCGACTTTACGGGCACACCTGTGCGAATTTGGTTGCGGGATAAACAAGGGGATAAAGAATGAGTTATTGGTATCTGTTTGCTTTTTGTGGCGGTGCATATTTAATTGGGAACATTAACTTCTCGATTTTGGTCGGCAAGTTCATATTACGTGATGACATCCGAAAAAAGGGCTCGGGTAATCCTGGTGCCTCTAACATGTTGCGCAACTTCGGGTTTAAGTGGGGTATTTTGATTTTGTTCCTTGATATGTTAAAGGGCGCAATCCCAGCGATTGTCGGCCTTGTGGTGTACGGCGACGGCTATAGCGCAAATCCTATGCACGCGGTCACGACCCAAAGCGGGCAAATCGCCATGTATGCGTGTGGCCTTGCTGCTGTTGTCGGACATTGTTTCCCATTTTGGACGGGCTTCCGCGGAGGCAAGGGTATGGCCACCACTGTCGGAGTCTTTGTCGTGGCAAATCCCGCGATTGGCTTCGGGGGGCTTTTGCTTGGTATGTTTTTGGTTTCAATATTTAAATATCCCACGATTTCGTCGTTTGTGTTTATAACGCTTGCCGTACTTTGGGAAGGTATCGCAAAAAACCCAAGCATCACGGTGTATGCATTGCTTGCCACCTTTTATTTTCTTTCGTTGTTTACGCATCGGTCGAATATCTATCGGCTTCTTTGTGGCAATGAAAAACCTGCGAACTTGTTTAAACGCAAAAAGGCGGGTAATAAGTGAGTTACACAGCCATGACCAGAGGAGAAGATTTATTCCCGAGGAGCGTAAGGGCAACTGCACCCACAACCATAAAAGAGCGAAAAATTTGGCCGATTGTTTTGATTGCCTTGGTGGTTTGCTGTTGCGATGCAGTTAGACTGTTCTACTTTAACCAATATGTCGATATTGCGATTGGCATATTAGGGCTTGTGTATTTTGGCATTTATGAATGCCGACTTCAAGGCGAATTGCGGGCAATCACGGGCAAAGGGTTTCGTGCTTGGGGCCATTTTTGGGCACTGATTTTTACTTTAGGGATATATCAAACATATTGGCATTACGCTGCCGCAAAACGTCTGCACCAGTTTCATGTAAAAGATAAAAGCGTTTTGTATCTTTCATTTTCCGTATTCGGTTGTATTTCTGGATTGGTCGGATTGGGTTGGTTGGTTATTACTCACTTTTCTCCTGTTCCGTTGCCCTTAAGGATTTTAAACACAATTTTAAGTGTTATTCCTTTTGTGATATTTATTTTGTTGCAAAACGATGCGAACAAAGTTGCGCGTTATTTTTCAAATAAGTAATATCTTTGCGAGTTTTAAAATACTTATTGACATGAACAAATTAAATGAAATTCGTGTAAACATTCCAAAGTGGCTGACTGTGCTTGATGCCGACAATGCGGTTATAACCCATGTAATGGATGCCGTCCGCAAATCAACCAAGTCAATCAAGACCACGGAAGGCGGAGCAGTCGACAAAACCTTTGCAGGCAGTCCGTATTTCAAGTCTTTGGACGTCGCAAATACCGATGAGCCAAACGGCATAATCACTTTCGAGGCCGTCCCGCAAGACAACCTTTATTACAAGGTTTTGACGGATTTAACGGGCACCTTGATGGTATCCGAAGCGGATTTATTAAGTTACGTTTCCCAAGTCGCAGGCAAAATCCACATCCTTAACAAAATGAACGACGCAATGATTCAAATGGAAAAGACTGGCTATGGCGTAGTGACCCCGTCGTACGAAACATTCAACTTGGAAAAGCCTCAACTTTACCACAGCGGTAAGAACTATGGTGTCAAACTTCGCGCTACTGGGTCAAGTATTCACCTTGTCCGCGTAGACGTGAACTGCGAAGTCGCGCCGATTATCGGCGAACAGGCTCAAAGTGAAGAGATGCTTAAGTATCTTCAATCCGAATACGAAACCAACAAGCAAACCGTTTGGGAAACTCCGATTTTTGGAAAAAGTCTTGAATCAATCGTACGCGAAGACATCGAACAAAAAGCCACATCAATGCCCGTGCTTGCAAAAGGCAAAATGCAAAAAACCTTGCAACGAATTATTAATAATGGCAAGGGCGGGGTAATCTGTATCTTGTTGTAACAAGTTGACAAAATTTTTGTCTTGTGCTACATATGATGCGGGGGATAAAAATGGAACAAAACCAAAACCAAATTTGGAAAGATGCCGAAAATTGCATTGTGGCTATTGAAAGTTTGAATACAAGAGCAGGAGTTGCTCCTCGAATTGGGAAGGTCAGCCTTGAAAAATGGGGCGGTCACGCTTTGACAGGTGTTGTTAATGGGAAATTTACCCATCATACGAACAGATTTGAACTAAGAGATCGTAAAGGTGATTTCGTTGAATTGGATTACATATATCGAAAAGAGAGAGATATCGGTGGAGACCGAGATGTTTTCCGTGCAATAACCATGGTTAATGAAGAGGATATGATATTTTCGTATGGAGTCGAACAGGGCGACGGAGTTGTAAAGGATAAGTCGTTCCACTATAATGCAAAAACCGATGAATTAATGGATTTAAATTCCGATGAAGAAAATCGTAAGCCAACCGAGGAAGAAAAACGATATATGTCAAGGCAATTGCGTTCGGCGACCAAAGATATAAATGAAATAGAAGCAAGTATCGAACAATAATCTTTGTCGAACTTTGTCACAAAACGGGACCCTTTTGCATACAAATTGCAAGAGGGTTTTTAATTGATATTCGAAAATTTTATCGTTTTTTTGAACAAGGTCCTGTTTTTCACGGGGCTTGTAAATGACAAGTCGTCTTTTCCAAAGCCACTTTCAAAGTTGGACGAAGCAAAATACTTCGAGGCATTCCACAATGGTGACATGGCGGCCAAAGAAATTTTAATAAAGCACAATTTGCGCCTTGTTGCCCACGTAGTAAAAAAGTACAACGGCGCGGCCGAGGCCGACGACCTTTTGGGTTGCGGGACCATTGGACTTATCAAAGCAATCAACACCTTTAAAACCGACAAAGGCACACAAATATCGACTTATGCCGCGCGATGTATTGAAAATGAAATTTTGATGTTCTTGCGTGTTAACAAAAAGCACCAAGGTGTGGCAAGTTTGAATGAATCATGGAGCACCGACAGCGATGGCGACGACATATGCCTTGTGGACATTGTGACCGACGACCAACCCGATATGCTCGAACTTGCCCAACACACCCAATTAATGGGCAAACTTGTTGCACGGATGAAGGCCGAACTTGACGAGCGCGAATACCGCGTCATAGCCCTGCGTTACGGCATTGAAAACAATATCGCGCTCCCGCAACGCGAGGTCGCGAAGAAAATGAACATAAGCCGTAGTTACATAAGTCGTATTGAAAAGCACGCCATTGAAATCATACGCGAGATAGTTTCACAAAAGGAGTTTAAAGGCGGATTGACCTAAAAATACCAGTGCTTTGATTTCGTATCCTTCTGTGCGTTTGTATTGATGTCGCGGGCAGTGTAAATTTTTATTGTGTTGCTCATGACTTCGCCACACATGACATGGTACTCGATGATTGTTTGTTTGGGCGCGGTGCTGTCAACGAAATTGTATTCATTCCCGTTCGCCTTGATAACTTCCATTAATGATACTGTACCTCCGATACATTTGTAAATTTTGTATTGCTTGCCCGCCACCGTGTTAAACCCAAGCGCAGGTGCCCCCGTCGAGCCTGTGCTCCCTCGCAAAGTAATCGATAACTTTTCGGGCTTGTATGATACAGGTTCGGCTAGTTTTATTGGTTCGGGTTTTTCGAATTTTTGGTCGCCTTTGTTAATTGCCTTTTGTATGTCACGCGCAATGAAAGTAGTCAATCCGCCACCACTTGAACCCTTTGGCAAGTCGTTTTCGGGTTTCATGCTTGCGTTGCCGTTCCACACAAGCAATACACGCGACGGAGTGTAACTTATGTTAACGGCGTCGGTGTTGGTGCCTGTTTGTCCGCGTTCCGTGGTTCCAGTTTTTGCCACAATGTCAAAATCAAGACTTGCCATTTTCTTGGCAGTCCCGCTCTTGACAGTTTCTCTTAACATGTCGGTAACCGTTAGGCACGTGTTGTTTGAAAGTACCCTTTTTGAAATTGCTTGTTTATGCGGTTCCATGTATTGCCAAATAATATCCCCGTTTTTATTCTCAACGCGCTTGATAAAGGAAGGCATTGTCAAGAATCCTCCGTTTGAAATACCGCAAAATCCGCCCAATAATTCCATAGCAGTTACACCATTGGTTGTGGCACCAAGCGCAAGGGCAAGGCTTTCATCGTCACTCAAGTTCAACCCAAGTCCGCGCCCGATGTCTACTGCATTGGCAAGGCCAGTGTATTCAAGAACCTTTACGGCGGGGACATTATAACTGTTTGCAAGGCTTTCGCGGACGGTCACTTCGCCTCGAAACTTGTCATCATGATTTTTTGGGTGAAAGTCGCCCGCAACATACGGAGTATCCATAATGACCGTGTCGGGCGTGACAACACCGCGCTCGATTGCTGGGGCATAGACCACAAGGGGCTTCAATGTGCTTGCAAAATTTCGCTTGGCATTAAGCACAAGTTTGTTATTTGTATGCAACGCATTGATTTGGCCGTTTGGTGTCGCGGATATAATACAGGTATCTGCAGTTTTACCCGAAACGGTTTTAATCGCATAGTCTGGTGTGTTTGCGACTTCGTTAATCGCTGTTTGCACTTCGGCGTCAAAGAAAGTATAAACTTTGTACCCATTGTCGCCACAAAGTTTTTTGACTTGTTCAATCGCAGCGTTAAGATACGCACTTGCATCGCCAGAATCACGCTTGCCGTGTATTGTTAGATCTTGCGTGCGTGCGGACTGGTATTCGTCTTTTGTGATTTTGCATTGATTGTACATCATGTTAAGTACAAAATTTGTCCTGTCGGTAAAATTCACTGGATTGGTAAGCGGATTAAAACGACCCGGGCTTCGCAACATTCCCGCCAAGCCCGCGGCCTCCCTAATCGTCAATTCTTGTGCGCCTTTGTTGTAATAAAAGTGGCTTGCGTTTGAAATCCCCGTGATACCGTTCCCGAAGTAAACCGCATCAAGATACATGTTCAAAATTTGGTCCTTTGAATATTGTTTTTCAAGTTTTATTGCAAGCGCGGCTTCGCGGACTTTGCGCTTCATGGTGCGCTCGGGCGTCAAATGAGTATTTTTTATAAGTTGTTGTGAAATCGTAGACGCGCCCTCTTTTGTTTTTTTGCTTTCGATATTTTTGTACGCGGCCTTGGCCACGCGGTTGTAACTTATGCCTTTGTGGCGATAAAAGTCTTTGTCCTCGACGCAAATAAAAGCCCATTTGATGTGTTCGGGGGCTTTTGCAACGTCAAAAGTTTCGTCGGTCGACGTAATTAAATCACCTTTATCATCATAAAAAGCAGTTCGCGCACCTTTGTTTTCAAGTTTATATGCGTCAAGATGTTGAGAATTATAAATTAAAACGGCGCTTACCGCGACAAGGGCTGCAAGCGATAGAAAAAAAACAGAACAGTACAAAAACAGTTTTCGCATGATATAGTATTGTGTGAAAAGTTTTTGGATTCATACATACGGATGTCAAATGAACGCCCACGAAAGCGACAAGTTGCGTGGCATGCTTGCGCGTGCGGGCTTCGTGCAGGGCGCGGGTCCCGATACCGCCGACATTGTGATATTTCAAACTTGTTCCATTCGTGATACTGCCGCCCGCAAAACATTAACACATATCTCACAAGCCAAAAAGGAACGCATCAAAAATAAACGCAAGCAAATAATTTGCGTTATTGGGTGTTTGTCTGCGCATAAACAAATCCCTGGCGTGGACATAGTTTTGGGGACGAATCAACTTGAAGTGCTTGTGCAAAAACTTACCACCAAAGATGTGTCCGATGAAAAATTTTCGCGCCCCGTAGGGCGAGGGCGTGGCGCAGACCGCCCGAGGTTCGGAAATTTTGAAACGGACACATCTTTGGTGGTAAGTTCGGTCATTATCACGCATGGCTGTGGGAATTTTTGTTCGTACTGTATTGTGCCTTATGTTCGCGGGCCGGAATATTCCCGCGATATCGAAGAAATCGTGGCCGAC
>JAIRQZ010000047.1 GCA_031256235.1 Christensenellaceae bacterium
TGTCCGGGCTGCGATGTTTTTTCAAATGGTCCTTCGCATAGACCGAGCCGCCGATTTAGAGTTCGACGGAGACTGCAGAAGATTTCGCACCTTTGCAGACTGCACATTATATTTTATCACCTTATTTTTATTTTCAACATTTTACTGACAAAATCTTTTCGACCTGGGTGGCGATGGATAGTTCTTCCTCGGTCTTGATTGCGAAGATGCGGGCGCGACTTCCCTTGCCTGTGATTTCGCCTGTTACCGAGTTGCAGTTATGAAAGGCGTTTCGTTTCGGATCGATTTTAATTCCCAGGAAGCCCAGTCGGTCAATTACCGCTTGGCGTAAGGCGGGGATATTGTTGCCGATGCCCGCCGTGAATGCGATTACGTCTACTCCGTTCATGACTGCGACGTAGGCCCCGATATATTTCACGATGCGGTGGAAAAAGACATCGAATGCCGTCGCGACGGTTTGGTCGCCCTTGTCGTACATGGCGAGCAGGTCGCGGAAGTCCGAGGTTTTGCCAGTGAGTCCCAGTAGACCGCATTGTTTATTTAAGTATGTGATTGTTTGCGGAAGCGTAAAGTTGTGGGCCTTGGCCAAATATTCCACGGCGGCGGGGTCGATGTCACCGCTTCGTGTACCCATTACGAGGCCTTCGAGTGGAGTCAGGCCCATGCTTGTTTCGACACTTTTGCCTTTGTCAATTGCACAGACGCTTGCCCCATTGCCGATGTGGCAGACGATGATTTTCAGTTTCTCGCGCGGTTTTTTGCACATTTCGGCGACCTTTTGTGACACGTAGTCGTGGCTTGTGCCGTGGGCGCCGTATCTGCGGATGTTGTGTTTTTTGCAGTCTTCGAGCGGGAGCGCGTAGAGGTAGGCCTTTTCGGGCATTGTCGCGTGGAAGGCGGTATCAAAAACCATGACGTTTGGGATTTTGGGCATTAAGTCACGGCAGGCGCGCACGCCCAGCATAGCCGCGGGGTTATGCAGGGGCGCCAAGTGCGAGATTGATTCGACCTGCTTTAATGTTTCCGCCGTTACCAAGGTGGCGGACGAAAAGTTCGGGCCTCCGTGGACTACCCTGTGGCCGATTGCGTCGACTTTTTGTGTGCCAAGTTTTTCAAATACCATAGACATTGCGACCGAGTGGTCGCGGGGGGCATCTTTTGCGGGCGTTCCGATGCGGTCGACCTCACCCTTTAGGATTACCTTCTTTGACGCTGTGTCAATCAGTTGGTATTTGAGCGATGATGACCCGCTGTTAAATACAAGGACATTCATTTGGGCTGACCCCCTGTATATTTGGGCTTCGCTTTGTAGTGGGTGTGTAGCAATTTGTGCGCGAGTTCGCTGTTGGGCTCGCCCAAGTAGTCTTTGTAGACCTTTTGTACGACGGGGTTTTCGTGGCTGCGACGAAGTTTGTTGTATTTGTCCATGTGGTACAGGGTGCCTGCGCGTTCCATCGCGTTTGCGAAGTTGTTTTGGATGACTCCGTCGTGACAGGGCATCCCCCCGCCGTTGACACAGCCTCCGAGGCACGCCATGATTTCAATAAAGTGGTATTTTGAGGGGTCTTGTTTAATTTCTTGGATTAGTTTTTCGGCATTCGAGATTCCCGAGACCACCGCTACGCGTGCGGGCTTGCCACCTACTTTGATTTCGGGGACTTCGGCGACTTTGAGGCCTCGTTCGCCACGGACCGATTCGAAATCGATGTTGTTCATCTTTTTGCCCAGGGTCTTTTCGCAAAGGGTTCGGAGGGCGGCCTCCATTACTCCGCCCGTGGTGCCGAAGATTAGGCCTGCACCGCTTGAGAGGCCCAGCGGGTCGTCAAAGTCGGTGTCGGCGAGGTTGGCGAAATCAATATTGTATTCGCGGAACAGGCGTATGGCTTGGCGTACCGTGATTGTCATGTCGACGTCCCGATATTTGGTCGAACTGTTGATGCCTTCGCGGTCGGCTTCGGATTCTTTGGCCACACAGGGCATTAACATAACCGTGTAGATTTTTTCGGGGGTGATTTTGGCTTCGCGGGCGTAATAAGACTTTAATAATGCGCCGAAGATTTGTTGCGGGGACTTTGTGGTGGAGATATTGGGCAGTAACTCGGGGTGCATCATGCGCGCGTAGTTCATCCAGCCTGGACAGCAACTTGTAAGCATTGGCAGGGGCGCAGAGCCCTTAATGCGCTTTAGCAACTCGGTGCCTTCTTCCATTATTGTGAAGTCGGCCGCCAAGTCCAAATCGAACACGCGGTCGAAGCCAACGCGTTTGAGTGCCGTTACCATCTTGCCCGTGGTGTCCGTGCCCTTTTTCAAACCGAAGCCGTCGCCCAGTGCTACCCGAACGCTTGGCGCGGTTGAGATTACCACATGGGTATTTGGGTCGTTTATTTTTGCCTTTAATTCGTCAAGGCGGTCGACTTCGACAAGCGCGGCCGTCGGACAATTCGCGACACATTGACCGCAAGAGATGCAGGGCACGGTTTCGAGGGCCTTGTCAAAGGCGCACCCGATGTATGCGTCGAAGCCTCGGCCGTTTACCGCCAAGACGCCGACTTCGCTGTTGTTTTTGCAGACCCTTACACAGCGTCCGCACAGGATACACTTGTCGTTGTTGCGACGGACGTATTTGTTGGGGCAATCCAAGTGTTGGTATTCGCGGTTGCGTTCAAACCTGCCCTTGTCGACCCCTGCGTCTTCGCAGACTTGTTTCAAACGGCACGAACCAGAACGAACACACTTGAGACATTCCAATCGGTGGTCGGCAAGAATCAATTCCAGTACGGTCTTTCGCGCGTCCAACACACGTTTAGAGTTGGTTGTGATTTCCATGCCTTCAGACACGGGTGTGTTGCACGACGTCACAAGGTTGTTGAAGCCTTTGACCTCGACCACGCAGACACGGCATGACGCGATAACACCTATGCTTTTAGAATAACAAAGTGTTGGGATGTTGATGCCTGCACGAACACAGGCCGCGAGGAGGCTTTCGCCCGCATTGGCTTCGAAGTCTTTTCCGTTGATAATTACTTTCATTTTTCACCTTCTTTATGAATCGCATTTACAGGACAAATCGGTGCACAACGTCCGCAAGAGATACATTTTTCGTTGATGCAATATTTGGCTTTCTTTTTAAAGCAGACCCCCGCAGGACACCAGGGGGTGACCCCCTGGACCCCAGAGCCTTCGGCACGCTTGATACCACAATGCGCGAGGTATTCGTCGCGGTAGTTTGCGATTGTCGAGAGTACGGGGTTTGGGGAACTTTGGCCGAGGCCACAGAGGCTTGTCGATATTATGGTTTTGCCAAGATTCACGAGTTCGTCGATGTCGGATTCGGCGCCTTTGCCCGAGGTGATTTTTTCCAAAATGCCCAAAAGTTTGCGGTTGCCGATACGACACGGGACACATTTGCCACAGGATTCGTCGACCGAGAATTTGATAAAGAATTTCGCGATGTCGACCATGCATGTTTTTTCATCCATGACGACAAGTCCGCCCGAGCCCAAAATCGCGCCAAGTTTTTTGACAGATTCATAATCAAGTCCCGTGTCAAACATTGATGCGGGGATACAGCCACCGCTTGGGCCTCCGATTTGTACGGCCTTGACGGCGCGTTTCATTTCGACCTTATTTGGTCCCACGAAGACAGACGGTGCTCCGCCCCCGATATCGTACACAAGGGTCTTGAGCGATGTGCCCATTGGCACTTCGACCAAGCCACCGTTTTTGATGTTGCCCGCGAGCGCAAAGACTTTGGTGCCTTTGGAGGTCGCGGTGCCGATTGTGTTGAAGTAGGTTGCGCCACGCAGGATTATCATCGGGATTACCGTCAAGGTTTCCACATTGTTGATAAGGGTCGGTTTTTTATAAAGGCCAGAGTTCGCGGGGAATGGAGGTTTGGGCGTGGGTTCGCCACGGCGACCTTCGATTGATGCGATTAGGGCGGTTTCTTCGCCACAAACGAAGGCACCTGCGCCAAGACGCAACTCGATATCAAAGTCGAACTTTGAACCAAGGATGTTTTTGCCAAGGAAGCCTTTTCCGTGGGATTGTTTGATTGCGATTTCAAGGTTGGATACGGCAAGTGGGTACTCGGCCCGTACATATATGAAGCCTTTAGTTGCCCCGACGGCGAAACCTGCGATAGTCATGGCTTCCAACACGCTGTGTGGGTCGCCCTCCAAAATCGCACGGTCCATGAATGCGCCTGGATCGCCTTCGTCGGCGTTACAGATTACGTATTTTGTGTCACCTTGCGCCGCGCGGACGAAAGACCACTTTTTGCCCGTTGGAAAGCCTGCCCCGCCACGGCCGCGAAGACCAGAGTCGTCTATTGTTTTGATAATGTCGTCGGGCGACATCTTTAACGCTTTTCCGAGGGCCAAGTACCCGTCGCGGTCGATGTAATCCCCGATTTTGTGCGGATCAATTTCGTCTATGTTGCGAAGCGCAAGCCTTGTTTGGCCTGGGTATTTACTTACTGAGTCGTTTGATTTCATTTACTACCTCCGCTACTGTTGCTTTTTCAATCATTTTGTCGCCCACCATGACCACGGGCGCGGCGTCACACTTGCCGACACATCGCACGTTGTGCTCGATTGAATACTTGCCGTCTTTGGTCACTTCGCCTGCCTTGATGCCAAGTTCGTCTTCGATTTTTTTCAAAATGTCACCTGCTCCGCACACAAAGCATGCGGTTCCCATGCAAACCGAGATTACATTACGACCTTTTTTTTCAAAAGTGAATTGGTGGTAGAATGTCGCGGTGGAATAGACTTCGCATTGCGACTTTCCGAACACGTCGGCGATTAGGGCGACGGCTTCCTTTGTTATATAGCCGTCGACGCTTTGGGCGTGTTGAAGCGCCACGACTACGCTGTTGGTACTTTTAAAGATTTTTTCGATATCTTTCTTCATACTTTCATTTTAAGTAAATCGTTGGCCTTGTCAAATGAATACCGTATCTTTTTATGTCGCGGACAAGCCTGTCACGCACGGCATGGGGGCGCAGGTCAAGTTTGGCAAGACTTTCGATGTCGAGCAGTACGGGCTCGTAGGTATTATTCGGGTCATTTTTCGTGTATTCTTCCGCGTCGGTTTTGGAAACTTCCCCGCTTTTATAGTTGCACAGGTAAAACACCTGCATGCCTTCGCCACGTTTTGTTTTGAACATCTTTTTGTAAAGCGGGCGCACAGCAACGCTTTGGATATTTGTTTCTTCGGCAATTTCACGGACAACGGCTTCGCGCGCGGTCTCGCCTTCGTCGATATGTCCGCCTGGGAAGACAAAGAAGTCTTTGTTGGGGCTGTCGCCAAATGCCGACATACCCTCTTCTTTGTGGCGCTTGATTGCGACCAATTTGCCGTCGCGGAAAACTATTGCGCGGGAGTTAAACACAGGGATTTTGTCCCATTTTTTTTGTTTGGGCTTGACCTCGAACCCGTCGAGAAGCGTGGCCATTTCGGATTTCAATTTGTTGCTGAAATCATCACGGTTTGAAAATTGATTCGGGAAGATTGCAGGCCCGACCTTGATTCTGTTGCGACGTAAAGGCCGCGCTGGCCTGTTTGTGACCACGGGGATGACGGGAGCGCCAGATTTCATCGCAATCATCGCGGTACCAGGTTGAATCTCGAGCGCAGATTCGGAATCAAAGTTTCTTCGGCCTTCGGGGAAAATTGCCAAGGCTTTGCCCTGTTTCAAAATGTCCAGACTGTAGCGTATAACCGCCATATCGTTTTTGCCATAGCGTATCGGGAACCCGTCAAGCGAGCGCAAGAACCAATTAAGCGGTTCGTGTTTAAATAAACTTTCTTTGCCGATGAAGTTCAACCTGAATCGTGGAAAAGAAAGATAGTATGCCACGACATCGCTGTTGCTTCGGTGATTGAAAGCAAATATAACGGGGCGACCGCGGTACTTTTTGATGTCACGGAAGTCTTTGTTTTTTACGATGCCCGAAAAATACAGAAGTTTATAAGGCAAACAAAGGTGTATCTTTACCCACTTGCGAAAAACCGAGGCGCCACGCGGTGGGCGGAAGTCATTGGGTATATCGGCCTTTTTTGTGTCGGATTTTATGTGCTTGCGTATGATTCTTTCCATTTTGTCGGCGGTTTGTTCGGCCGTCAACTTGGTCGAATCAATTTTGACGGCGCCCGCGACCTTTTTAAGTGGGCTGTATTTCCTTGTCATGTCGGCTTTGTCACGAGACGCGATGGCGTCGCGAACCTGTTTGAATGTTACCTTTTCCCCCGCCTTGACCTCTTGGTTATAACGGCGCTTGGCACGGACCGATAGACTTGATGTTAAATAAAACTTGTGCCTGGCCTCGGGGAACACAACCGAGGTTATGTCCCGCCCTTCACAAACAAGGCTTTGGGCTTCCGCCGTGCGTTTTTGGATTTCCCTTACCCGAGTGCGAACCACGGGGATTTTTGCATATCCAGCCACGTATTGGCTTGTTATAACTGTTTGTAATCTTTTGGTCACGTCTTGACCGCCGACAAAGACCAAGGTTTCACCGCTTGCGTCGCATTTGACGTCAAGGTCGATTTTGTTTATGTGGGCCTGGATTTGTTCAAGGTTGTTCGAGTCGATTTGTTTATCCAAAAAATAGATTGTGATGCCCCTGTATATGCATCCCGTATCAAGGCATATTACTCCGAATCTTTGCCCAAGCATTTTTGCAACAGTTCCCTTGCCACTTGCGGCAGGACCGTCGATTGCGATTATATAATTTGAACTCATCTTAAAATATACTTTAACATCAGCCCAGTTATTTCGTCAACGGTTAACTTTGTCGAATCGATGACGACCGCGTCCTTGGTTTTTACAAGGCCACCCTTTGTCATGTCGGATTTGTCGCGCTGTTTAGTTTCGCGCAAGACTTGAGCAAACGAGATGTCCTGGCGCTTTTTTAAAATTTCTTCGTAGCGACGACGCGCGCGCACCTTGATGTTTGCGGTTAAATAAAATTTGAATTTGGCATTGGGTAACACGACACTGCAAATATCCCGCCCTTCCGCGATCAAAGAATGATTTGCCGCCAAATCTTGGGAAATTTTTGTGCAAAGTTTGCGTACGGTGGGGAAAGTTGCGGTATGAGCCGCAAGTTGGCTTATATCATTTTCGCGCAACTGGCCCGTAACGTCTTTTCCGTCGATGTATATGTGGGTGACGTTGTCGATAATCTTTGCGGTAATTTTTGCGTTGGTTACATTATTAATAAAGATGTCAAAATTTTCTTTGTCCGAGTATTGCTTCATATATACCGCAATGCCCCGATATATTGCCCCAGTATCAAGGCACGGAATCCCAAGACGTTTTGCAAGTTCGTGTGCAACAGTCCCCTTGCCCCCCGCGACAGGTCCGTCCAAAGCGATATGCACAAGTTCTTTATTATCGCTCAAAGGGTTATGCCTCCATTTTCGACAACCTCGATGGCTTCTTTACTTGTCAAGTCCAGTTTAAGCGGTGTAACGGTGATGAAGCCTTTTTTAAGATTATATATGTCGCCTTTTTGTTCAAGTGCCTCTAATGGAAATCCAAACGCAGCGTTTTTAAGCCAGTAATAGGTTTTCCCGAAAGGGTTAACTTCATAATCATAGTGGTTATCGGCAATTTTTGTTGTAAGGTGTGTGCAAATTATTTTGTTGGGCCTGAAATCTTCTGGATAGTTAATATTAAGCGTTGTATTGGGTGTCATGTTTTTCATAAAAAAGTTCAAATGGCCTACAAAAGCCCTTGCGACCTTGGCAAAGAATTTTTCATCTTTCCCGCCACGAGTTTTTGCACTCAAGGCGATGCTGGGTATGCCTTGTATAGTTCCCTCGACCGCGGCGGCGGTGACTCCGCTTGAATAAATAAACTCGCCATGGCTGTAGTGGTTACAAATACCGCTTATGATAAGGTCGGGTTTTGAAAGCAAAATCTTGTCAATCGCCAAAGTCACACAGTCACATGGCGTACCGCTTACGGAAAAGATTTTGACCTTGTTAAGCGCGTAATATTGTTTGACTCGCAACGGATGAGAGGCCGTCGTAAGCCAATGCCCCGTATTTAATTGCGGGGAAAGCGGGCCGACAATGACGACACGGTGGTGACTGCTTAAGGCCTTTGCAAGTTCGATTACCCCTGGGGCGAAACACCCCGCTTCGTTGGTAAGTAGTATGTTCATTGCTCGCCTCCGTTCGTCTTGATTTTGCTGTTCCAATCATTGATGGCATCGTAATCCGTCGAATCATAGTTTATAGGCACAATAGTTACGTACCCTTTGTCAAACCAAGTGCGCCCGAATTCCTCGCTTGGGTCGGCATTGGTTCGCGTTACCCTGTCCGCCCAATAGTATTTTTCGCCTTTCGGGTCAAGTCGCTCTATGTATTTGCTTGGTTGGTTAAGGCGACTCATTCTTGCGACTTTGATGCCTTTAAGGTCCTTGTATTTCGCAACGGTAGGTATATTGATGTTCAAAAAAGTGTGCGGAGGCAATTTAAGTTTCACAAACTTTTCGACGTTTTTGGATATAAACTCGGCCACAGGTTTAAGTTCGTCTTCGCTGTTGCCACCTATCTTTTCATCTACGCCCACGGCTATGACTTTTGTACCCAAAAAGGCGGCTTCCATTGCCATGCCGATGTTACTTGAAGTATAGACGTGTTGGCCCATATGCGCGCCGTTGCTTATGCCACAAATGACAAGGTCTGGGGGCTTGTGCGCCATGATTTCGCAAAGCATAACCGATATTGCATCGGCGGGTTGAGAGGTAAACTCGTATGCGGCGACATCGTCAAAGTTTTTTGAAGTTTCCTTTAAAAACTTTATGCTTCGGTTTTCCACCCAAGTGCTGTTTTTCAAGATGTCTTTGTAAAGCAATGGAACTACACGGATAGGCACGTCGCGGTACGAAAAGGCCAAGCCTCGATAGCCCGCCTCCTCTGCCATACTGCATATTGTGACTTTGTGCTTTTTGTTAAGTTCCTCGGCAAGGGCTTTTATCTCGTTAACACGGATATTCCCGACCTTCGCAATCAAGATGTTCATCAATCATTATCCTCCTCTTCAACTTTTTTAACGGGCGGTGGGTCAAAGTCAATGCCAAAATATCTTGTTGAAAAGTTGGCTTTTTCGGGCATGTCTAACTCGGTCATTTTTTGCACAAACTTTTTACGGTTGAACCGCACCACTACACGATAACTGTCAAAGTTATAGTTGTTGTCTTGCCCCGCCCGAATATCAAAATATGTATAGAAGGTCTTGTCACCTTTAACGCCTCCCGAGGTACCAAGGCAATAGTAACTTCGCGCAGCAGGATTGATAATAAGTTTATGAGTATGCATATGACCAAAAAACACGACGTCACAATCGGAAGACGCAAACATCTTTTCAAGCCCCGATTCGGAAAAATCATCAAAGTCTTCAAGTACTATCCCCTTGTTATCATGAGCATAGTGTGTAAAGCAAAGCCTGTATCCTTTAAAGTCCAAGAACCGTTCGGTAGCCATGCTTTTAATGAAACGGATATCTTCATTATCCAAAGAGTGATAAATATACTCCATGTGTTTGATGCCCGCGTGGGTCATCGCGCTTACGCTTTTGTCATAACGTATAATTCGTTGCTCGTGATTACCTACGACGCATTTAACGCCGGCTTTATGCAAAAGTTTCAAGCATTTGCTGCTGTCGGGTCCAAAAGTTATGGCATCACCCAAATAATACACATCTTTAATCTTGCGGTTCTTGCGTATGTCATTAAGTATTGCCTCCAACGCTTCCAAGTTACCGTGAATATCACTGAATACTGCTATGGCCATGCCCTTATCTTAACCCTAATTTTGTGTCTTGTAAAGAAAAAGCACGCCAATGTCCAACCTTTAAATCCCGCAAAACCAAGTCCCCTATCGCGACCCGCTTCAAATTGACGGTTTCCAAGCCCACATCGGCAATCATCTTTCGAACTTGGCGGTTAAGACCCGTGTGAATAATTATTTCGATAACCTTGTCCCCTGTTTTGGTAACGCGGTCGGCTTGAATTGAAAGGTCCTTTATGTGTTGCGGGGTGACCTCTTGGTCGACGGTTGCAACGTAAACCTTTTGGACTTTGAATTTTGGGTGTATAAGGCCTTGAGCGAAATCACCGTCATTGGTAAGGATTAACAGCCCCTCTGTATCGTAATCAAGCCTGCCCACAGGGAAAATATGCTTGCCCCGCATGTCCTCGGGCAACAAGTCCATGACAATCTTGCGACCCCTGTCGTCATAACAACTTGTTACGTATCCCCTTGGCTTGTTCATCACAAGATAGATTTTGTCGGTAACGGGCTTTATGACTTTGCCGTTAAGTTCCACGATGTCACGGTCATTAATTTGCGTTGAAAGGTCGGTGACAACTTTGCCGTTGACGCGGACACGACCGTTTGTGATTGACATTTCGCAGCCACGACGCGACATTACGCCACACGAAGCAATGTATTTATTTATTCGCACAAGTGATTATATACGATTATAGTGCCCCGAGTAAACCTGTTCGCCATTAAATTTTATAATAACTTTGTCGCCTGCACATATAGTTTCAACATTTTCATCGGCACGTAATGGAAAGTAAAAGTCCTCGACCGCTACCCCGCAAAGTGTGTCACAGCCACAGTCGCAATCGATAAGTTGGCCTTGTTCAAGGATTTTGCGCAAGGTAAATTCGTCATTCGCGGTTTCCATAAGTGTTGCGGACTCTTCAAACATCGGCCCGCAATTCAACACGACACAGATGACCGTCATGGCGTTGTCCTTGAATGCGCCGACATAGCATCGGCCTGCCTTCTTGGTGAATCCAGTTTTGACTCCCACGCAATCGGGGGTGCTGTGCAACAGGCGATTCTTGTTACGGACAAGTCTTGGGTATTCCCTGCCACTTACCTTGATCTCCTTGGTACCGACGATTTCGGCGAAAGTTGGATTTTGCATCGCGTAGGCACTTATCAATGCCAAGTCATAGGCTGTCGTGTAGTGCCCCTCTTGGTCAAGTCCGTGGGGATTCTTGAAACTGCTGTTACGGGCGCCGACCTTTCGGGCGGTGTCGTTCATAAGGTCAGAGAACTTTTCGATTGTGGGACGCACGTGAAGAGCCAAGGCCGCCGCGGCGTCGTTTCCAGAACGTAGCATCATGCCGTAAAGCAATTCGCGCACCGTAAGCATTTCACCGCGTTGCAAGTAGATGCTTGTACCCTCGATACCAACCGCGCGGGGGTTGATTTCAATCGGAGTGTCCAGGTCGGTACAGTTATCAAGCACGGTGATTGCGGTCACAATTTTGGTGGTGCTTGCCATTGGGAGGCGAGCATCTTGATTCTTGCTGTAGAGTACCCTGCCTGTTGACATTTCCATTGTGCACATCGCCCTTGCGGTTGTATCCGCTTCAATCGCGGCGCGAAGGCCCTTAGCATTGACCCTGCGCCCCATGTACATGGAACCGTAAATCGCGCTTGCAAAAATTATGCTTGCGACAAGGAATGCCCCCATACGTACAAAAACCCTATGGTTTCCATACGAAGTGTGTTTATCACACGAAGTATGATTACTCATAGAGTTTGTATTTGCAAATCATGGATTAATTATTCAGCGTCGGCAACAGCAACTTCCGTTGTTAAAGTCGTCGCGGCGTTCATTACGACGGAATTCGATATCTCCGTCGCCATCGTTGCAACAGCGTGCGACTCTGCGTTCAAGACGCTCTATTTCATTTTGCTCCTCCAAAAGTAAGAATAGCATCAGCAAGGTTGTCGTGTTGTTGTTAAGTGACACTTCGTTGCTTTGGGCAAATATTCCAAGTCCAAGAAGCGCCGGCAATATTAAATCTCGTCTCATTATAAATCTCCTTATTTCATTTTCCGCTTGGGTACATCGGTAGGTCAAAGAATCGGTTGCAAATCTGCTCCTCGTAATCTACCGCGGTTGGCGTCGGGCAATAGCCGTAGGCAGGAACAAGCAAGTCAGTTTCGGCAATGACCTTGGTGATAACGGTCATGCATGCGGTCACGTTGCAATTTCCGTCGGCATCAAACGCACCCGCGGCACAGTTGCAACTTGCACAAGCCACGATTTCAAATGGAAACATGCTTGCTTCGGGGACGTACATGACGATGTCCTCGGGCACCACGATTTCGCTTGGCACCGTCGACCGAACGCCGCTTGCATCATCAACCGTGACTTGGACAGGTACGCTTACCGTGCACTTTATACGTGCGAAGCATGGGCGTTCCTCGAGCCTTGTGACAGACAAGTCGCTTATTGTCGCATCCACTTGCGTGCTTAAACCGTTCACAAAAGTAAATGGTGCGACACCTTGTGGCGCGCGTCGTAAGGCAAGCCGTGTATTTTCAAGGCTTATGCACTTCTTGCAACTGTCAAGTACGCGTTTGCAAGCGATTGTCAC
>JAIRQZ010000048.1 GCA_031256235.1 Christensenellaceae bacterium
CATAGACCGAGCCGCCGATTTAGAGTTCGACGGAGACTGCAGAAGATTTCGCACCTTTGCAGACTGCACATTATATTTTATCATGCGGTTCTGGGTTTGTGACGAGGGACTGACAAAAAGTTTTTAGAGTGTTGATGATTGAGCCAACTAGTGCTTGCTGCCGAATAAAAAGCCCAGGATAGAAGTAATCGCGTTGGAAAACAAAAACAAGGCCATTTCCATAACTCGGACTTCGCGAAAAACGAAAAATGAGACAACCAATGCAAGGCTGAAAAATAATGACATGACTATAAGTGATATAAACGCAATTTCGGTTTTTGTTTTTCTTTCTTTTTTCATTTATTTTTTCCTTTGTTCAGGGATAATCCCCATAGTTCAGTTTATGTAGAGTTGCACTAGTCCGCCATATTGAACTTATAATGAACCATGATTGAAAACTTTTTAAAAAACCGAGAAGATACAAAAGATTTTTTGTTGCATGCCTTTAAAACAAGTCCCAAAATACAAAAAGACATCAAAAAGGATTTATTGTTTTTATTTAATAACGACCCAGCCGCAAAAGACATCCAAGACGTAAGTTGTTATACAAGTGCTTTTGCGGTTGCAGCGTATCGAGTTGCCCATGAACAAAAGGATGAACTTTGGGCACGTAAAATTTCGGAATATGCAAAGTCGGTCACGGGCGTGGATATCCACCCAAAGGCCCGAATAGGTGTGCCCTTTGCCATTGACCACGGTGTTGGCACAGTCGTCGGCGAAACCGCGGTTATCGGCAAGAATTGTTTGCTTTATCATGGGGTTACGTTGGGCGCGAAACATCTTAAGGACCGTGACCAGGTCGGCGAAGACCGCCATCCGAAACTTGGCAACAATGTCATTATTTATTCAAACACGACAATCCTTGGAAACTTGCAAATCCCCGACGGGATTATAATCGGCGCAAACAAATTTATAAAAAATCAAACCGAGGTCGACGATTTATTGACAAGGCAAAATAATAAACGTATACTTTGAACATGAACGTAGTAGGAAGAAAAAGTAAATTGGCTTTCATTTGGGCCTTTTTGGGAAGCGGAATCGCCGTAGCCACAGGAGCCGCATTCATGTTTATGGTCATTTGGTTTAATGTACCAGAGTTGTTTGGTTACATGGGATATTTGATGTGCATCGTTCCCGTAATGATGGTGGGACTTGGAATTTTAAGTTTCGTTAACGGCTATAAGATAAAAAAACTTCCCAATGATTTAATCAGCATGGACGAAACCAACATTTACTTTGCATATCCAAAACAAACAATTAAAATCGCCGATATCGAGGCGATTACAGGCGCAAACTCGAGTTCCACATACAAGAAAGGGAAAAAGGGTCGCTTTGTATCCTTTGAGAACTATGGCGCTGTTGTTATCCGTGCAAAGGACCAACAACGCTATGTTCAAAAGCACGTTGATAAGGTCCAAGAAGTTGCCGAAATTTTGAAGTCAAAAATCGGAAAAAAGTAAACATATTGATTTTTTATAAGTTTTCTTGTATAATATAATACTTGCAAAGGTGCAGTATCCTAGTTCTTGACCCCAAGAGCAGAAAAGGAAAACTTCTAGGCTGATGCGCGCGCTATTGGTTTAGAGATTACAGTGCAGGCTAAGTGGTAATCCGGTCATCTTGTGCGGAAACGCCAGATTGTGTACTTAAACCGAAAGGGCAAAACAGTAATGTTTTGTAGTAGATAGGGAAACCCAACCGGACCTATGTCGCAGAGTTTACCTGAACCAAACCTTTGCAAGTATTTTACCAAAGACCAGTACAATTTTTGTACTGTTATGTATAGCAATCTTTTTGGCAAGGGATTTGACGGAAATTGCAAGCGCCGCTATTGTTGCGTTGACGGCCGCGATGATAAGGCCTTGTTGAAGAACCGTAAAGTTGCCACCATTGACTATGGCCAACGAAAGTGCCACACCCATTGCCCCGCTTACGATACCGCAGACGTCGCCGAGGACGTCGCTTAGGATACTTGAAACTTTGTCACTGTGCTTGATCAATCGTATGGCCATTTTTGCACCCTTGAGCCTGCGACTTGCCATAGCGTTAAAGTCGGCCAAGTCGGCATAGGCTACGGCAACCGCGAAAACGTCGCCGACAAACGCGATTACAAGAAGTACCGTGATTATCGATACACAAATGATGATGCTGTTGGTGCTGACCGCTTCTGCCGCTATACCAAACGCGAATGCAATAGCAAAAGAAAATATGATAATAAAAATGAACCACTTGTAATGTTTGCGCACACCCGAGGACGCTTTTTTTTCTTTCACAAAAAAATATTACAACAAAAAACCCGCAAGGTCAACCTTACGGGTTTTAAAACCAAGTATTAATTACTTTGTTTTTGTTGTTGCAGGCTTTGCTTCAACAGCAGCAGGTGCAACAGTGGCAGGTTTTGTTCCTTTGCAGCAAACTTTCATGATTTTCTTTGCAGCGAAGCAAAGAGGTACAAGTCCAGTAAGAACAAGGAAACTTACGAGTTCGAACACGCGAGAGAAGAACATGTACGATGCCATTTTGGTGATGCTTTTTGCACCTTCCCTCATCGCATCGCCAGTAACTCCGGCCGGGATTTGCGAGTACTTGGTGATAGCACCATCGGTAAGCATAGCGATAGCATTGTCTTTGCTCATCATATCAGTGATTTGCGTATATGTATCACTTGCGATTGTGCAACTGATAGCAACAATCATAAGGATGGTTGTCAAACCAGCGGTTCCAAGCATGACCCAGTTTTTGTACTTCCTTGTTGTTTCGAACATACCCATGACGATTACAACAATGCTTAATACCATGAACGACAATACTGAAAGGAATGTAAGCATGAAACCTACTGCGTATGTCTTGTCGGTATCTCCAGCGCCACTTAATGCGCCAAGGCCAGTATAGTCAGCCTTGTATGTGATAAGTGCGATTAATGCAAATACAGAACCAATCAACAGCATAGTAGCGGTAATCAATTTCATGTAGTTTTTCTTTAGAAATTCCATTTATTTTTCACCCCCTTTTGTATAAATTTAGATTGGTTTCCCAAACTCATTTTTAACATAAAGGCTTTTCCCCGAATTGTCAAGGGGTTTCTGTAGCCACGGCTTTTTGGAGCAGTACCGAGTTCATTCCGTACATAGTAATTAAGATTCAATCATTGAAGAAAGTCTTTCGGCTTTTTCATGTGCTCTTTTAAGAAACTCATATTCGTCTATTCCATAATAACGATGCTCTTTCGCCTTATGTTTTCGGCGGGATTCCAACATTATCGGCCCTTGATAATTGCTCTTCGCAATTCCTTTTGCTACTGCATTAAAATCCGTTGTGCCATCAAAAGGCAGTAAGTGCAAATCTTTTTTCCAACCATCTTCTTGTATAGAAATCCCGACATTGTCATGAAGGTGTACTGCGGTCAATTTCTTGCCGTATTTACCAAGCAAGTCAACTTGTGGCATATACAGATTCCAATGCCCGCTGTCAAAACAAAATCCAAGATTTTGTGAATCGATATTTTCCAATAAAAACTCGAAAAGGTTATGCGTTTCCAAATCCGTATTTTCAAGCGCAATTTTGACATTGTTATTAGATGCCATTTTAACAATTTCATTCATACTTTCAAGCCCAATTTTATTAGGTGCAATGGTGATTCCTTCATAAGACGCGTGCATAACAACTGATTCAATACCATTCCGTCCGCATGTTTCAATTGTTTTTCTTGCATAATCCAAATATTCATCTTTTTTAGGAGTATCAAACCACAATGACTCCGTGCCTTTTGAGTCCATGTGAATAAAAGGAACTTTAAGTCCATTTTCAAACGCAACGGAAATAAATCGTTCCAAATTTCGGTTGCCTTCTTGGTCAAGCATTACATTCTTAAAACCTGCCACGCGAATTTTTTCAAGAGTCCTGCGCCCAGACACACTGCATTTAGAATTTGTCGTAATACCTGTTTCTAGTTTCATTACCACACGATATCATAAAACACTAAAGAAGTCAATGTCGACTAAGACATATCTGACATCGTCTTGTGCTTTCGCCCCAATATGTTAGTTTTTAAACTTTTTCAACCACTTTTCCCTTGTCAAGTTTAAGAGCTTTTTTGCCAAGCATAGAAGTCTTTTGTCCATCTACTATGACCGCCGATGTATCACTTAACGCATACAAAATTTGATTTTGACTTTCGGCATAACTGTCATCAAGATTTTTCTTATTATCCTCTTTTGATTTATAGCTTGCGTTGATATGTGGTCTTATGCAACAATTAACATATCCGAACCATTTCGATACGCCATATTCGGCGGGTTTAATGCTTGGGCGATTACACATTATACAAGAGCCAGCGGAACTGCCAACCCAAACTTTTGTTTTAAGCAGTTTCGGCAAAATTGTTGAAAAACCAGTTTTGTCAAAAACCGATTTCAAATAGTCCGTGTTCCCGCCCCAACACCAAATTACATCGTATTCCATAAGCCATGTTTCAACTTGCTTTATATCCATCGCCAATAAATTACAACAACTGATTTTACCGCCAAATGCGTTTGCAACTTTTGCCCAGCCTTTGAAAAACCACCGTCTATCCCCGTTTGACAAATTGCTTGCTTCGTTTATCATGCAAACCGATATTTCATTTGCAGGTTTGCCTACGAGTTCAACTATTTTCTCGGTGATTTCTTTTGTGTTGTTGGCAGACATTAAAACAAGTTTCATATCATTCTCCCTCATCGTTACAATACAACAACGTCTTGGTGGAAGTGCCGAGATTTGAACTCGGGTCCGATAGGGTTATTGCAGGTTCTTCTACATACATAGTCGTGCGTTTATTTTACAGTCAATCTATACTCGTACGACCCGTTATACAATGACCGAGTAAGTTTTGTGACGATTCCACCGACTTACCGCGAATGAAACCCATTGTACTTTTCCCTTCCCACACCGTACTAAAGTACAAAACTCTTGGTATGGGTGCACTTTCGGCGTGCTTACGCAGCCAAAGCAGTGCGAGCGACAGTTGTTTTGCCGTCTAAATTTGTTTGTGCTTTAGGCCCACATGGCCGTATGCCGAACATGCCATCCGCCCACCGTCGAAGCCATTCACCCCCACGATAGTACATGATAGTATACACAAAAATTTACAAAAAGTCAACCCGCTTTCCTCTTGCATTTTCCTGATATTTATGCTAGATTGCATTGTGAAAAAAGTTACATTAAAAGATTTCTTGATTACCGCGCTTGGCATTGCCACGGTTACACTTGGAATAAAACTATATGACCAAACGCAAAGACTTAACGTGGCCGAGCATGCGGCAGGCAAGGAAAAGGTGCATGCTTTCAACCACCTGCACGAGATGATTAAGGGAAAAGATAAACAAATTGCGGAACTTGAGGTTCAAAAGAATGCACATTACGAATCCCACCAAGACACCGCAAGAAACCACGATACAAGCATCAAAAGGAACGACGCACTTTCAAGGATACTGCGCGAGACCTTGGTCCAACACGCGGTTCGCAACGGATACAGCCCAAGTAAGGCCCAAGTAGAAGTCGACATTATTATGCTTGGGGTCAATGGCCGTGTGGAAAGTTTCGTAGGGGGACAAGGCAGTAACCAGGCATACAGCGAATTTGCGGGCGACCTTTTAAGCGCGTTCGCGTCCACCGAGACCCTTAAGAATGCGGGCTGGAGCGTCATAGAAGAAACCGAGGGGGCCGAGCCAGGATTACGCGATGTTCGTTATATCTCGCAAGAAATTAATTTTGCGTCTTTCAAAGGTGACCATGCCAAGGCCGAGCGCATTGCGGGAGCGCACAGAACCAAATCGTTCAACAGGCTTATCGAGCAAATTGACCCGAAGGACAAGAGAAGAAACCTGCTTCGTAAAATGGGTCAAGAAAAAGACTTTGACATGTAATAACTATTGACAAGTCGGGTTACAGTGTTGTATCATTCCAACATGTCAAGAGTATGCGAACTTTGCGGTAAAGGCAAGATGCACGGGAACACTGTATCACACAGTAACAAAAAGGCTCCGCGCAAGTACAAGCCAAATTTACAAAAAGAAACAGTCACAATCGACGGGCAAAAGTTCAGCGCGCGAATTTGCACAAAGTGCAAGAAGACTATGAACGCGTAAGCGGTCAAATCGTTTCAATTTCGGTTTTTAAACTTATACCATACGCGTCCTTGACGCGTTTTTTTATTTTGTTTATAAGGCGGGTTACGTCTTTTGCCGTTGCACCGCCTTCGTTTATTATAAAGTTTGCGTGCTTTGGCGACACCACTGCCCCGCCGATTTGTGTGTCACGGAATCCCAGTTTGTCGATTATGGCTCCGGCCGAGTTACCAGGCGGATTCCTGAACACCGAGCCTGCGCTTGGGCCGCTTGGCTGGGTTTGGGTACGCTTTGTAATGTATTGTTGTTGAAGTGCACGAATCTTGTCCCCGTCGCGTCGTTCAAGCGCGAAGTATGCGCCCAGGATTGTGTATTTGCGGTTGCGTTGGAACAGGCTTTCGCGATACTTGAATTTGCACGCGACCGTGTCCATTGAAACGATTTCTCCGTTGAGCAAGACATCAACTATGGGCACCACGTCGGATATACAACTGCCGAATGCCCCTGCGTTCCCGAATATCGCGCCACCGATTGTGCCTGGGATACCGTATGCCCATTCCAACCCGCCAAGTTCCCATTCCTCGGCCTTTTTCACTATCGAAGTAAACGAAGCGCCTGCGTCGGCATATATAAAGTTTTGGTTTTCAATAATTTCTTTAAAGTCCAAACGTATTATAACTCCATCATAGCCTTTGTCGCTTGCAAGTAGGTTGCTTCCTGCGCCAATTACACGGTATGGGTATTCGATAAAGTTCAGGGCGCTTATTAATTTCACAAGCATTGTCTTGGTTGTGGCTTTTACAAAAAAGCGTGCAGGGCCACCGATTTTGAAGGTCGTGCAAGTCTTCAAGTGCACGTTTTCGCGCACGTTGGTTTTACCGCAAATATGTTCAAGGTATGATTTTAAAACTTGGTCAAGCATGACAATGTATATGCGGAGTATATATAATATAAGGATTATTAATATAATTAAAGCAACCTATCAAGGCCAATTTGGATCGAGTTATCGACAGCGGGTAAAAACTTTTGAAGCCATTTTTCGTCACTGTCAAAAAGGCATTCCATTGCTTTTGCTTTGGATTCATTGTATTTCATCAAACCTCTGTTCAATGAAAATAAGCGGTCAAAATCAACAAACTCTTGGTCGCATTGTACCTGTTCGTTAAAAAACGGGACTATCTCGTATGTTCCCGAATAGTTGGCATAATTCATTTGCCCGAAAGTTTCGCCTACAGGCCAAATGTCTTCAAGGTTGCCTAAAAGCGGATAGGACGCTGACATATCGAAGCCCGTGAGTTTATGGGCATCGTTGACATCGTGGCCAGTCAACACAAGTACAGCGTCGCGCTTGGGAGTGATAACCCCAAGACGCTTTGTCAAAAGACGCTTGGCCTCGCGGTGTCTTGCTGTGTCGCGTTCAAACTCGCCCATTTCAAATCTGCTGAAGGTTGAAACCACCATATCACGCACAGGAGCAAAAATTTTAAGTCCTGCGTTTTTGTGACCGTATCGCTCGCGTTCGAACCCAAATGACGCATCGTCCATGCGCGCATCGGTCTTTTTAATATTTGGATATTTTGATATTTGATTTCCCATTGCCACAATTATACGGATTTTTTGTGCAAAAGTCAAGTCAATGGTGTTAATCCTCCAAGAAATCTTTGAGCCGTTTTTGTCGAGTTGGATTGCGAAGTTTGCGAATGGCCTTGGCCTCGATTTGTCGGATACGTTCACGAGTGACCTTGAATTCGCGACCGACTTCTTCCAAAGTGCGGGCACGACCATCGTCGATACCATAGCGCAGGCGTATGACCTTTTGTTCGCGCGGAGTAAGGCCACTTATGACCGCAAGCAGTTGCTCCTTTAACATTACCCCGTATGCGTTTTGCATGGGTTCTTCGATACTTGTGTCCGCGATTGTGTCGGCAACCACACCTTCACCGTCGTCGCCGAGGGGCGAGTCTATACTTGTTGTGTCTTGGCTTATGCGTCGGATTTCTTCAATGCGTTCGGGGGCAAGATTAAGTTCCTTTGCAAGTTCCGCCGTTGTCGGTTCGCGACCAAGGTCCTGTTGCAACAGACGTGTGACCTTTTGCAATCGGTTGATGGTTTCAACCATATGCACAGGGATACGAATAATGCGACTTTGGTCGGCCATGGCGCGAGTAATGGATTGGCGTATCCACCATGTTGCATACGTCGAGAAACGGAAGCCTTTGGTATAGTCAAACTTTTCGACGGCTTTCATAAGTCCGATGTTGCCTTCTTGAATAAGGTCAAGGAATTGCAGACTTGTGCGACCGACATAGCGTTTGGCGATGTGTACCACAAGGCGCAAGTTGGATTGGTTCAACTTCATGCGGGCTTCAAGTTTTTCGGCCTCGGTACCTTCGGTCATACGTTTGGCGATTTCAAGTTCGTCGGCACCGCTTAACAGCGCATGACGACCGATGTCGCGCAGATAAATTTTGACGGGGTCGTCGATGCTTGCGTCGCTCATAATTTTTTCGATGACGTCTTCTTTTTCACGATCGTCTTCTGTGGCTTTTTTGATAAAGATGCCTTCTTTTTTCAAAACCCACATGGCCTTTTGCACGTCGCGCGCGGTCGCACCGCCTTCGACAAAAGACATGAGCAAGTTGTCCTCGTTGATATAATTGTGGGCCTTGCCAAGGTCACAGAAGCGCTTTAAAAGCGTTTCCATCTCGGGCTTTGACCATTCCATTTTTTCCAATTCGGCTTCATCAACCATGTCATCCGAGATTTGGTTTTGCATTTTTTCGATAACTTCTTTTTTTGCCGCAAGATTTTTGGGCAGTTTAACGGTAGCCTTTTTCTTGACCTCTTTTTTAGACTCGGCGACGGTTTTTTTGACCTCGACCTTTTCTTTTTCCTTTTCTTTTTTCATTTATTTTTTATCCTCCTTTGAATTTCTTGCATTTGCTCCAAATACTTGCGCTCGGGGGTTTGTTCGTATAGTTTCCGCAAACCATCAACCATCAATCCCAAGTTGTATTTTAAAAGGTAATCTATACAATCGTCGTAATACTTCTTTTCGTCCGACACATTAAAATCATAATTAATCAAGTGGTCCACCCTTTGCAGTTCTTCGGGTTTCAAAATGTCAAACAAGTCGGCGATTTTGTGTTCCATTATTTCATTATGCAAGGCCTCGCCAAGTAAAAAGCCCAGTGGTTCGGCGCTGTAGTCTTTGTTGTGAATCTTTGACGCGACCACGAAGTTCACGGCCTTGGTATGCCCGTTGTTTGGGTCGGCTTTTGGTATTGCAACCCCCGCTGTGGGCGCAGGTGTGACGGGCTTTTTGTGAGTGACTGCAATTTTGATGCTTTCGGCAAGTATGCCTGCCACGGTCGCGACTTTCGGAAGATACAGTTCAAGTTCGTGTTCGGTGGGCACGGTTTTCAAAATCTCGATAGCCGAGTTTAGATACTTTGTCTTGCCGATATTGTCGTTAAGGTCGCTTTGTTCAAACAAAGTGTCCAATTTGTAATCTATAAGGGGCTTTGCGCTTTTGATAAGGTCTTGGAAGGCTTTGGCGCCTTGTTTGCGGACGAAACTGTCGGGGTCTGTGTCGGTGGGCAGGCTTACGACGCGAACAAGCAGGCCCTCGGCGGCAAGGATATCAAGTGACCGTAGAGTGGCTTTCCTGCCCGCATTGTCGCCATCGAAACAAAGATAGACTTGTTCGGAAAAACGACGCAGGGCCTTGGCGTGGAAGTCGGTAAGCGCCGTACCCATTGACGCGAGTGTGCAGTTAAAGCCAGCCGCCACAAGCGAGATTACGTCTACGTTGCCTTCGACCATAATAAGGTCTTCCATTTTGTTTTGGCGCAAATATGTTTTCATAACATCAGCGCCATAGACTATTCGGCCTTTGTTGAACACAAGAGTGTCCGAGGTGTTGCGATATTTGGCGACTTCGCCGTTGTCATTTTCGGGTAAAATTCGGCCAGTAAAACCTATGCAGTTACCAAGCAGGTCGAAAATTGAAAAGGTGATACGCTCGCCCATTGCGTCGTATACCTTGCCTTTTTGACTTTTGGCGGCGATACCTGCTTCAATTAATTCTGCTTCGGTATAACCCGCTTTTTTAAGATGCGTGATTACACCATCCCAATCGGGGCTTTTGCCGATGTTGAATTTTTTTACCAATTCGTCCGTAATACCGCGTTTGTGAAGATAACTTTTTGCGGCCTCGTCAATATGATGGCAATAAAACTCACGAGCCTTTTCAATCAATTCAAGCATGCGCTGCTTCTTGCGTGTTTGTGCGATTTGTTCGGGGGTTGCAGAAACTTCGGGCATTTTGATGTTGGCCATTTTTGCAAGGACTTCCACGGCGCCCATAAAATCCGTGTTTTCCATTTGACGAACAAGCGAGATTACGTTTCCACTTACACCGCATCCGAAGCAATGGTAAAATTGGTTTTGTTCGTTGATTGAAAAACTTGGCGTCTTTTCGTGGTGGAACGGACAACATGCCCAGTATCCACGGCCTTTTTGTTTTACGGGCAAGTATTTAGACGCAACCGTTACTATGTTGTTGGCTTGTTTTACTTGCTCGATAAATCCTTCGGGTAAAATCATGACAAAACTATATACGGATGATTTGACAAAAGTCCTAGAGAATTTTATTATATAACATGGACAGCGAAAGATTTGATTACTTGCTTATTGTCGTTTTAAAGTGGGTCATTGCGATTGCGCTTTTACCTTGCGTTGTGATGCCAATCCAAATCGTGTGGTTTTTTATTTTCCCAATTTTTAAATTGCTTACAAAAAAGGCAAAAGACAACGCAACACTTGATTCTTGGATACCAGAGGGTTTGGCAAGTTTTTGGTTCCCTATCGAGATATATGGTAAGTACGCACGTAAATTTTTAGGATTGGACGAATTTTAGGCTTTCGGCTTCATAAGAACCTTTCGCCTTCGGCTCAAGAACCTTGTTACGGCTTCGCCTTCATAGTAGGGAACAAAAGGCATTCGCGAATCGAATGCACGCCAGTCACAATCATTATAAGCCTGTCGATGCCGACACCAAGTCCACCAGCCGGAGGCAGTCCGTATTCAATTGCGTTTAAAAAGTCTTCGTCAAGCATGTGGGCTTCGTCATTGCCAGCCGCGCGTTGTTTCATTTGTTCCTCGAAGCGCGCCCGTTGGTCGATTGGGTCGTTAAGTTCGCTGAAGGCATTTGCCATTTCGCGCCCGCACATAAACATTTCAAAACGTTCGGTCAAACGCGGGTCGTCTTTTTTCCTTTTTGCAAGGGGGGACACTTCGACGGGATAATCCAACACAAAGGTCGGTTGGACAAGTGTTTTTTCGACTACTTGGTCAAATGTCAAATATAATAGGTCGCCCCAAGATTTGTTTTTTAATTCGCCAAGTTGGAATTTTTCAAGTTCTTTTATGATTTGGGGAATCGCCAATTTGTTGAAATCAATGCCTGTGGTTTCGCGGACAATTTGCGACATGGGAACGCGACGCCAAGTATTGCCGATGTCGATGACGTTGCCTTCGTAATTCACGATAAGGCGGTCAAGAGTGTTTTTGAAAACATATTTGAACATGTTTTCCGTCAAATCCATCATACCTACTACGTCGGTATAGGCCTGGTACAACTCGAGCGTTGTAAATTCGGGGTTGTGCTTGTAACTTATGCCTTCGTTGCGGAATATTCGGCCCAATTCATACACGCGCTCGAACCCGCCGACGACAAGACGCTTCAAGTGCAACTCGGTGGCGATTCGCAAGTACATGTCCATGTTCAAGGTGTTGTGATGAGTTATAAAGGGTCGCGCTTCTGCCCCGCCCGCGATGTTTTGCAATATCGGAGTTTCGCATTCCAAAAAGCCACGGCTGTCCAAAAACTCGCGGATTGATTTTATTACCTTGGTACGCAATACAAAGATATCCTTGACTTCGGGGTTGGCAATTAAATCGACATAGCGTTCGCGGAAACGTATCTCGTTGTCTTTTAACCCGTGGTATTTATCGGGAAGCGGGTTTAAACTTTTACAAAGCAAGTCGATTTTTTTTGCGTGGACCGAGATTTCGCCCGTTTTTGTTTTAAACACAAAGCCCGTGACGCCTATGATGTCGCCAAGGTCCCAATCTTTGAAAAGTGCATATGATGGCTCGCCGACCTCGTCCACCGCGATGTAAATTTGGATTTTACCACGTTGGTCTTGGATATGTACGAAACTGGCCTTGCCCATCACGCGTTTTAATACGACGCGTCCCGCAACCGACACGGTGGTTTTTTCCAACTTTTGATATCCATCGATGATTTCGGTGCTGTGGTGGGTTTTGTCAAAGCGGACAATTTCAAATGGGTTTTGTTTGGACTTTTGTAATGCCAAAAGTTTTTCCAATCGAACTTTTTTTTGTTCGTCAATGTCTGATATTTGTTCCATATTTGAAGATACTATCCTAATGCCAAAAAAGCAACCAGAAACATACACACGCTTTATCGCTGGGGACGGCGAATCTATCAACATAAAAAAAGAAATGCCAAAGCGGGCGATTTCCGAACCGCCGACCCAAAGCGTTGTCAAAGGTCCGCGTGAGGGCTTTATTGAAAATATCGACGTTAATTTGCAACTTGTGATAAAGCGCATCAAGTCCGACAAATTGAAACTTGAGCACACAACAGTCGGTCGTTATACGCAGACCAAAGTCACCGTAGCGTATTTGTCCGATGTGGCCGACAAGACAATCGCCGAAAAAGTGCTGGCCCGCATTAAAAACATTGATATAGACGGCATTATTGACAGTTACTATGTATTGCAATTTTTGCAAGACAAAAAGTCATATTTGTTTCGCAGTGTGGGCGGAGATGAGAAACCCGATGTTACGGCGGCGAAACTTTTAGAGGGACGCATAGCAATCTTTGTAGACGGCAGCCCGATTGTTTTAAGTGTGCCGTACATACTTTTTGAAGACATACAAAACAGTGATGATTATTATACAAATGCGGCAGGGGTGTCGCTTCGCCGCTTTATCCGCATTGTCGGCGCGGTGGTTTCAATCCTTTTACCAGGTATCTATATCGCAATGCAATTATATCATTACAGCATCGTGCCACTTAATACTCTTATAACTTTAAGTGGGTCTGTTACAAATACTCCGTTTTCCCCGCTTGTCGAGGTTTTATTTGTACTTATATTGTTCGAAATTTTGTATGAGGCCGCCTTGCGCATGCCCCGCCACTTGGGTACCGCGACAAGTTTAATCGGCGCGCTTATACTTGGCGAAACCGCCGTAAAGGCGGGGCTTATATCATCGCCCGCGGTTTTGGTCGCCGCTTTGTCGGGAATTATGATGTATATCATTCCGAATCTTGCTCCGCAAATTTCGCTTCTGCGATTTTTCTTTTGCATACTTGGTGGCATCATGGGCTTGTATGGACTTGTGATTGGCTCGATAATCCTTGTTGTTTATATGTGCGGGCTGGATTCGTATGGGGCTCCGTTGCTTGCCCCTTATGCACCACTTGTCAAAAGCGACCTTAAAGACGGTATTATCAAAAAAGAAACACGTGCCATGACGACACGGCCAAAGTCTTTTAATGTGCCGAACCGCAAACGAGGTGGACATGAATAAATCTGTTTCGACACGACAACTTATCATCTTTTATGGGATATACACTTTTTCGATAAAGTTTTTGTCGCTGCCTGCGCTGTTATCGCAAACTGCCGGCAAGGATGCATGGATTGCGGCGTTAATTGGCTCGATAATCGAGATTGCAATACTGTTCCCCATAATCTTTTGGCTTTCAAGGAAAGACGAAAAGAGTATTTACGAAAGCCTGCGATGGAAAGTTTTAGGGAAAATTGTTATGGCGGTATTCTTTTGTGTTTTCTTTTACGAGATTTTGATTTTAACGGAACAAACCTATAACCTTATTAACGGCAATCTGTTTGATTACGTTCCGTATTACGTTTTTTCTTTGCCGCTTTTGTTTATGGGCGTGTTCTTTTGCTTTCAACCTACACGTAGCATATTCCGAAGTGGCGAGTTGTTTTTTGTCTTTATCATAATCGGGATTGCGCTGTCCGTGTTTCCTGCGCTTGGCAATATCAGCGGGCGCGAAGTTTTGCCAGTGTTTTCGGGCGGGGCGAAACCCATATTCAATGCGGTTTTAAAAAGCGCAATATATTTTGAATCAGCGTTGTTTCTTTTGATGTTCAAAGGTGAGATAAAAATCGAGAAACACTTTTGCAAAAAGTTTATGACCACCGCGATTCTTTTAAGTGCCTTCTTTGTGTTTTTTGTGTTTATGTTTTATGCCTTGTTCGGGCCACTTGCATCAACCAAGACAATCGCCATTACAAATTTCACTACACAATCAAAATTTATTACCGCAAGCGGGCGACTTGATTGGGTCCTGATAACCATGTGGCTTTTGTTAATTATGTTGCGGTTCGGGATTACCTTCTTTTGCGCTTTCAAATGCACCAAGTTTATCGTAGCCGAAGCATTCAAAAAATTCGAGCGTTACAACGGTGTTATAACACTTGTTTTAACAGTTTTAATCACGATAGCGGTTTATTGCGTGTACACATTCGCGGGGGTGATTCCGTATGTTTAGAATCTTATGGCAAAAAAAGGCGTTGATTTTATTTTTAGCGGTGTTGATTGCGCTGTTCCCGTCGGCGGCAAGCCGCCCTGCGCAAATGCTTTCAAAGGCGGTTTTAACCGAAATTACGATTGACAAAACCAACGGCGAATACACTTTAAGTGGCGAGATGATACAAATAGAACCAAGCAACGAAACGCCCGCGAAAAAGACCGTACCCGTGACGGCGTCAGGTGTTTCGGTGGGAGAATGTATTAACAAAATTGCAGACGCACAAAACAAACAAGTTTCTTTTTCGCATTGTTCGAATATCATTCTTGGTGCGGGTCTTGAGGGCGAAAACGTGGCCGAGATTTTGCGGTACTTCTTGTACAAGACCGAACTTTCAAACAAGTGCACTCTTTCATGGCAAGAGAAAGGCAACAGGACAAGCCTTGAGCGGTTTTTCAAGGACTGGTTACGCCCTGCATCGGCGGGTGTCATGTCCAAGGGCTCGCACGAGACCGCCGTTTTCAAGGACGGGAAGTTTGCTTTTACGCTTGACGAAATTCAGACCGATGCCTTTGATTTTTTGATGGGGGCGCGAATTAAAAAACGACTTACAACAGGGAACGAGGTATTACACATTGTAAGCAACATGTCTAAAATCAAGGGCAACAATATCCATGTAAAAATCAAGGCGGAACTTGAAAGCGACCCGCATGCCGACGCGCAGAAAAGGCAACTTATAGCAAAAACGCTTGAAGAAAAACTTAAATCCAACATCAATTCAATGCTTGAAATGCTTTACCCGAATTACGATGTATTAAATATCGGAATTAAAAATTCTAACTTCAATACAAAAGTTGACATTACCGTGATTACCTAGTACATTTGCAAATATGAAAAAGCCCAGCCGTAACATCACCATCGTCATAAGTAACATTGTGACGTCGTCGACTCTTTTGTTTTGTTGCTGTTTTTTCTTTTTCAGGAACTATAAAATGTTTGGGCGCGACTTTACAAGTTACATGGCGTTTATGCCCGTTTTGTTCTTTGCAGGCGTGCTTTACGTGTGTTTTTATATCATTATGCTTGTCGGTTCTCTTGAAAACAACAGCACACGAAACGCAGACAGGTACGACCTTGCGTACAGAATTGTTTTCAGCGTCACGTTATTTGTCCTTATAATCCGTTCGTTTTTGGGCGACTTCATGGGCGAAGGTACAACATTAAATGTTTCATATGAAATTATTATCGTCGCGATAGTAAGCGGGATTGCCACATGGCTTACCCCGAAAATCAAGGACAACGACAACACAGAGTTTTAGACCTTTATAAGTTTTTCAAGATTGGTGCTGTAGATATACGATTCCGTGCGCAGGCCCGTTGCCGACGCCACGGCGCGCGCGTACATATCAAGTTGTGGCTTGTAAAGTTCGATAAGTTTTGATTCATGCGCGCGGGTGGTTTTGTAATCAATTATGACTGCCCTGTCCGCGCCGATGGCAAGCAAATCTATGACGCCTTGGACAAGGACCATTTCGCCGTTAACCGCAACATTTTCATAAAGGACAATTTCGCGGGCGACACGCATGCCGTTTGTGAATTCGTCCATGACTTGGGCGCAGGTCTTTGTGGCAGGATCAAAGTAGTGGCCAGTTTGCATTGCAAGGTGGAACTTTGTACCGTATTCAGTTCCTCTGTCACGATTGTGTGGGCTTGGACGCAAAGGCTCATCTGCAAAATCTTCTTCGGATTTTGTAAGTGTGGTCACGGAGGTCTTTTGCGCCATGTCAACTGCGGTTTTGTGCGCATAGTTTTCGACCTGTGTGAAATTGTCTTTTAATTCTTTTACGGTACCAGGGTCAGCGGGCACGGTAAGGACGTGTTGTTCGAGGGGCTTTATAGTTGGGATATCTTCCGTCGAAATTGAATCGGCCGGACGTATAAAGTCAAAATAGTTCTTTGAATTCAATATTTCATAATCCGACAAGTGCGAATTGTCATATATACGACCGCTTCCTACGATTATAAGTCTTTCCTTGGCGCGGGTAAGCGCGACATACAACAGTCGCATCTCCTCCGCGATTTGATTGTGTTGCAACGCTATCGACGAGCCAAGACGGGCAAGGCTCATGTGCTTTTTGTTGTCGTCGGGGTTTGTGGAATACACGCACATACCACAGTCTTTATCAAGCATAAGCGACTTGCGTTTATCTTCGGCACTGAAGGTCGCGCCCGTGTTGTATAGGAAGACTATTGGAAATTCAAGGCCTTTCGCTGCGTGGATGGTCATGATTTTGACGCAATCCGTGCCACCGCTTGTCGCGATTTTGATGTCAAGTTGGTTGTTCAAAAGCATGTACACGTACTGGGCCACCGTGTCCGCATAAGTTGCGAAACGGATTTTGTTCAAAAAAGTATAGATGTTTTGCACGCGCGCCTCGCCGTTCGGTGTGACAAGCAAACGGTTAATAATGTCGTACTCTGCGATGAAAGTCGTCAAAACGTCGGCGACCTTGTGTGTCATACAAAGCCCGTGATATTTTTCGATATTAAATTCTTTCATGTCAAAAACAAAACTTTCCTCCAAAAGGAATTTTGGTAAATCGTATTCCATGTCAAAGGCCGACAACAGCATATTGTTTAACAGGGCAACTTCAAAAAGGCTTTCGGCAGGGACTTCCCTTGTTGTCGTGTATTGGATTCCTGCGTCGCCAAGGGTCTTTTGCAACACATCAAAGTGGGTACGACTTCGTGCAAGTATCGCAATGTCGGAAGGGGCGACGCCTGTGCCCAAAAGTTGGGCGATTTTTGACGCGATGTACGCCGATTCGTGCTCGTGGCTACCGCCATCAATGACGGTGGTTTCGACATTGTCCGTGTTTGTGTGCTTGTCAATTTTGAAACTTGACGTGCCCGCGTAATCAAGACCCGCCGTGCCGTCGCGCATTATTTTTGAAAACACGTCGTTGACGAATTTCAAGATACCACCGTCGGATCTGAAGTTTTCGTTAAGATATTGAACCTTGCCGTTCCGCAACCTCTCTGTAAAGACCGACGCGCTTGTCCCACGAAAGGCATATATGCTTTGTTTCAAATCACCTACAGTAAAAACTTGGGTCGCGTCGCCCGATAAAAGGTTCAAGATTCGTTCTTGGACGGGATTTGTGTCTTGGTACTCGTCCACAAAGACATATTTGTATTTGGATTGAATGCGATTGCGTATTTCGGGGTTCGTAAGGATTTGGGTTGCGTGCTTTTCAAGGTCCGTGAAGTCCAAAAAGTTTTTTTCTTTTTTGGAAACTTCGTATCGTGTTAAATATTCTTGCAGTAAACCAATAACTTGGCGCACAAGTTCGCTGTCGGCGTCTTGGTTCTTTGTGACTGTCGCAAGCGGTAAGATGTATTGCTCGCGGACTTTTTTTAACAGGTCGTTCAGTTGGTCTTTGGCAGTGTAATATTCGGATTCCTTTTTCATGGGCTTGAGTTTATCGAACGAAGTCGCGATGTTGTGCAAATCATCATAACTTTTAGCCGCCAAAAGTTTACCTGCCCATACGGCGCAATCAAGGTCGGGCGGGAATTTGGATGTGTAATGTTCGCCTGCTTCGTTGGCGTTTTTGATAATCAACTTCATGGCAATGTTCTTTGACAGGTCGGATTCGTATCCCGCAAAGGCGTGCGCTTCAAGCCAACCATCGGGTTGCCAACCTAAAAAGTCCGCGACATTAAGTATGACTTCCTTTAGCCCCGCGTTGCCGTACACGGTGCAAAAGGCCTCGATTGCGCTGGGGCATTTGTCGGTCATTTCCTCTGTAAGGGTGTCCAAAATAAGGTTTTGCATCACGGTGGCATTGCCGTCGTCAAGAATCGCGAATGACGGGTTAATCCCTTGCAAGGCAAAATAAGTTTGCACTAAATCGCCACAAAACTTGTGAAAGGTCCCGACAGAGATTTGGTTAACTATGCCTTGGTATTTGGCGCCAAGTCGTGCGTATAGTTTTTCTTTCATGTCGCGTGCCGATTCGACCGTGAAAGTCATTACCAAAATCTCTTCCCACGGAACACCATTTTCAAGCATAGAAGCGATTCGTTCAATAAGGACCGAGGTCTTGCCCGCTCCTGCGCTTGCACTTACAAGCAAACTTTTGTCGGTAGCACCTATGACGTTTTTTTGAGCCTGTGTCCACTTAACCATTGCCCACCCCGCACATTGCCCCGCATGGACAATATTCACAAACACTTTTGTTAATCGGCTGTTTACGAATTTGGCCGTTTTTAATGCTTTCAATCGAAGCCTTGGCACTTGTGACAGCCGTGCTTATCTCGTCGGTGTCCACGGCCTTTTTTGTAAACTTTCGAAGATTCAAATAATAACCGCCATTGGGTTGCATATTTAATCGGCTTTGTAAAAACCACATGTAAATCGGCAGTTGTAATCGCACGGCGCCAGGGTCGCCCGTTTTATAATCCACGACCGTGAATTGCGTATTGTTTTTGCCAACATCAATTCGGTCTACCTTACCGCAAACAGTTTTACCGCCAATCACGCCCTCGACACTGTACTCGAAAAAGCGCGGTACAAAATCAAGGTCTTTTTGGAGGGCCAGATAATCGGCAATTTGATGTGCCTGTACAGTGATAACACTCGTTATGTGCTTCGGCAAGCGATAATCTTTCAAGACATCTTTTATAATCGTGTCCGCCGTTTTGCCTGTTTTCAAAAACGTTTCAGCAAAGGCATGCAATATTGTACCGACTGTGCTGGGCGCAATTTGGTTTTGCGGTTCGCGCTTTTTAAGACCCAAACCGTTTACAAGGAAAGAGTAATATGGGCATTTTGCAAAGTTTTCAAGCGTAGTAACGCTTATGTGTCCTTTTTTGAAAAACAGTTTTTCGGCGTCAGTGATATCGTTTGGCTGTTTACAAATTTGCGGGATTTTAAGTTCGCCAAGGTCGGTCGCCTGGGCAACACTTGCAAAAAATTCGGCCTGTTCGTTGTTCACGAAAGCCGACTTGTTACCTATCGTGGCAAGAGTGCGTTGTTTGGCATACATCTTCGAGAAAAATTTTGCGTCGGGAGTTTTGAAATCGCTGCCTGCAAGCGGGCTGACCGCCCCACGCGAACCGCGTGAGTTTTTTGACGAGTAACTTACAAAAACATCTTTGGTTGCGCTGTTGATTATGTTTCGCGCGTGCTGTAGGGAACGGGCCGCCTGCAATCTTGCGCTTGGCTCGATTTTGATTTTCATTTCGCTTATGTCTTGTTCGGTTATTATGTCGGTGTCGCTTATGCCTTGTGGGAACGCTTCCGCCGTTGCACCCGCGATGAATAAATGTGGGACAAAACTTGGCTCGTATTCTTTGACGTCCACAAGCATTACCCTGTCAAGATATTTTGGTACGTCCGAAATTTTGCATGCGGTACAAAGAGTGCAAAACATGTTGTTAAATTCGCCAAGGGTAATGCTTTGTTCGCCAAGAACATTACCTATGACAGTTAAAATTCCGCGGATTCTTTCTGTTGCAACGTCGTCGCCGTCAAGAATTTGATTTAATTCCCTGCAAATTTCCAAGGCCGTTCTTCCGCGGAATGTGGGTGCGTCTTTCCGCCAAGGAGCCCCAAGCATCACATCGCGCAGATGCTTTGCGGTCGGGTGCGCCATTAAATCACCTCCGACATCGGCATTTACAGGGATGCCCGAATCCGCGAATACTTGGGTGTATATAGGGGCGGTGTCTTGGTAATCGCATACGACAACCGTGATATCGCGGTAACGTGCTCCGCCCGCCACAAGTTCGCAAATTCGGTTTGCCAGGCAACCAGCCTCGGCATAAACATTGTTACATTGCAAAACGAATTTCATTTAATCTCCTTTGCAATTCACTGCCCTCGCGGCACCCCGCCGTAAAAGACCGCGCCGTGCGCATAATACGCCTTATTACCTCTTCGCGTTGCACGGACAGATATTCAAACCCAGTTATATATACATGCGCGTCTTTTATGGCCTGTGCCGTCGCAATGTTTTCGATAAGCCACGCAAGAATACCCGAGCCGTCGACTTGTTCGCCCAAAAGTTCCTTGTACCTTTTTTGGATGATTGCGATGTCGTGCATTTTGCGCCTTGCGGTTTGCGTTTTGGCATTGCTTTCAAGAGTCGCAAAGTCCGCATTGCAACTTGTAAGTTGGTTAACGGTGTTAAACATTTTTTCGCCAAACGCATACTGGTCGGCCGAGTTATTAAAGTATTGTAAATCGGTTTTAACATCTTGAATTGCGCGCCAAGTGAAAAGCACCGCGGTGGTTTTGTCAATTACAGACGGGCGCTTAAAGCCCTGTAAAATATTGAAAAGCATCGAAAAGGTCACGACGCGGACGCCCAGCAAACATGGGGCGACCGCCGTAAGAATCTTTTCGGCCTGCAACGTGAACCTGTCGGGTACAATTATGAAAATCGGCGCAAGGGTCTTTTTTTGATTGGTCATGGCGAAGTTGGCGGCGGCGCGCAGGACCTTTTCATTGACCAAACAGATGTTATCGGACATGATTGTACTTGGGCTCACAACATTTGCCCCACAAGTATTACCGTCGCGCGGTTGGCAAGAATTTTGCCACTTTTAATTTCGTGTTCAAGTTCAAGCGCGCATTCATAAAGTCGTAAAGCCACGGCAGGCGGTATCCATTTCGAATCACGTTGAGTTGATATAACCGCATACGGGTGGACACCCAAAGTTTTTGCAAGGTCGCCGCTTTGAAGTTTCGAATTGGTTACATAAAAAAGACGCCGACAAAATCCCAACAGGCTTGCAAAGAGCGCATAATCGTCCACGTCACTTTGCGCCAAGTGTTCAAGAACCGCCCCAATCTTTTTTGAATCACGCTTTAACAGGGCATTTGAAAGTTCAAATACCTGGTACTTTTCCGTCTTCGTTATAATGGCGTCTGCGTCAGTGGCGTCTATGGTTTCCTTGTTATCATAGTAGCAAAGCAACTTTTCCATCTCGCCAGAAACACGGGAAAAGTTGTTATCTACGGCGCGCGCTATTGTCGTCGCCGCGTCCGAGGTGAACTTTTTGTTTTGCATAATCATCTTTACAACCATGGCTTCCGACATTGGGTTGCAATCAACTTCCGTCCATTCCTTGCGATTTGCAAATTCGGGGAAAGCGACCTTTGTGTAACCGTCGCCACGGATAATGACAGCGACAAGGCCCCCGAACATCGGGACATTGCGCAAGTGTGCGTCAATTACATTAGCGGATGTATCCTCGTCAAGATGAATCACATTAATAGGTTCGACATTGGCTTTTTGCAAAACAAATTCTGTGGCTTTGCTTATCAAAAAAACATCACTGCCCTTGAAATTATACGCGGGCGCAAGAGGGCTGTCTTTTAAATGGTTTTTAAAATTTTCAAAAAGCACGCTTTAAGTTTACACAAAAAAGCCGACGGTGTAAACACACAGAAGCACAGCCACGGTGGGATATTTATACTTCCGTGGCAAGAACACAAATCGTGACATCAAAATTATTGCAAGGAAATAACTTAAAAACCACGCACCTCCGTTTGATAAATGCATTCGCGCGAACGGAACACGCGATGTCAAACTCATCATCCACCGTACCGCCACAAGCAAATACTCTATGGGATACAATAAAAAGAACCCAACCCATGTGACAAGCGATATAACAGCAACCTGGAAAGCCAAAATCAACAATGGCAGGATGATAAGATTGCCAAAAAGACTGAATACTGGAACGGCTTTGAAGTACTTTACAATCAAAGGGAAAAGCGATATGTCGGCGCACAAACACATTGTCACGGCCTTTATAACCCAAGTTTGTACGGCCATAACGGACCTTGGGGCCTTTTGAATTATGGTTCGTTTCAATAAATTCTCGATTGGCCGATATAGTATCGCTATCCCAAGCATGCACGTGTAGGAAAGTTGAAATGATATACTTAAAATTGCATACGGGAAAATAAGTAACGTCAAAATGCCCGCCATACAAATCGACGACAATAAATCTGTGACTCGCAAAAAGGCAGTATTACAAAGCAATATCGAAAACATGATGCTTGCGCGAATCACTGGGAATGCGAACCCACAAAGGTAACAATAAAACAAAAGCATCGGGACTATCGCAAAAACTCGGGACCTGCGACGCACACGGCACAAACGCAAAAGCCCCGAAAGCATCGCGATAAGGACTCCCACATGCAGTCCCGATACCGCCAAAGCGTGCGCCATGCCGTTGATTGCAAAGTCGTTCCTTACTTCATCTTCAAGGGCGCTCTTGTCGCCGAAGACCATTGAATACATGAGCGTGGCGTTGGTGGGGCTTAAGTACTTGCCGAAAAAAGTCCGAGTATGCCTAAGCACAACATGGCGGAAATCACGGCTTTTTGCAAGCACCGCGATGTCATCGTATTTTGTGTTCGCCGTGTATCGCGTTTTATTGTTCACGTTCATCGCGTTGGCCACCGCCATGCTAAGACGCGAAGAAACCTCGACTCGCCTGCCAACCTCGATTTGAACCTCTCCGTTGTCATAGCCACTTACAAAGACAATCACTCGCCCGCTCACGGGTTTTCCGTCGAACTTTGCATTTGATAACGACATGTAACTTGCGCCCTGGTCGGTCGGCCTGAAGTTGAACGACTCGACTACTCCGTCAAGACTATGTATGCCTGCATAACTTTTGGAACTTGACCAAACAAGATTTGTAATCCCAAAACTTAACATAACCGCGATGCATAAAATCACAGCACCAACGAAGAAAATACGCGATGTGCCCAAAAATGTAACGACAGCGTCTTTTGTTTTAACGAATTGCAAACACACCAGCAAGACAAAGACCGCGAATACAAAGCATGCACACGCGGTAAAACTTACCGTTGCCAAATATGCCACAAACGCGACGATTCCGCCCCAAAAACAAAGAGGCCGTATATTAAACGGCCTGTCGATGTATTTGCATTCCTCTTTTGTTGTCACGCCACCTCAAGCACCATTATATTCTATTTGATATTTGAAGTCAACGTACCGAACTTTGGCTTAATTAAGCATGTTGCTGTCTTGGGCGATTTCTTTGGCGACCTGTTCGCGGAGGGCGGCACCAAGAACTATGCCAAGGCCGGCGACGAATGTTATAACGCACAAACAAAACATAGGGGTAAATTCACCGATGATGCGGTCGAATTTCGAAAAAATGACGACGTAGCCAATTAGGGCGAAAACTATTGAACCGATAAAGGCAACAGTGCTTACAAATACTTTATTGTTTTTCATTATATACAATATATATGAAAAAATCCGTTTTGTCAATACCCAAATGTCAAAGGTTTTGTATTGAATGTTTTGGCATTAAGGTACGCGAGTGGGCTTGAAGGCGGGAAGTTGAACCTTAATCCCACGGCACAAAGGCATTGCTTCTTAAGGCCGTGCGCCTTATTAAGTTTAAAATCGCCATATTTGCCATCGCCCGCAATCGAGATACCGATGCTTGCAAGATGCGCCCTTATTTGATGTGTCCGCCCCGTAAGCGGTTTGATTTCCAATAAAATCATGTCATCAACAGCCTTGATTTGGCGCACGATTGTTTTGATTGGCACCGCCCCGCCGACGCGGTCCTTAAAGACTTTGACTACGCCTGTTTTGGCGTCCTTTAAAAGATATCCGCCCAACTCAAGTGGCGACGTCCTCAAGGTTCCGAAGCACAATGCCCAGTAAGTTTTTTCAACAGTATGATTTTTAAATGCAAGTTCAAGTTCCGACTTTGCAATTTGAGTTTTTGCGAATATCACAAGGCCTTCCGTATTAACATCAAGCCTGTGAACCGCAAACGCCGCAACCTGAGACTCGAGGGTGGCTGGCGGCGTAGGCGCGTGTTTAACAAGCGGATAATCCGCAGGCAAAGCCGAGGACGTCCGCGGTGAAACACCGCCGAAAGTCGCCGTTTCAATACCTTGGGGCTTGTGTACCACTATTACGTTGTCGTCGTCATAGATTACTTTCATACTATTGCCGCGATTATCATTCCCGCAACCGTGACACAAAAACTTGATAAAAATGCGACCATAAATACTAATTCATACTTCTTAATACCAAGCCTGTTCCCATATGTTTGGTTGTGCATATACAAAAGGAAAAGTTCCAAACTGAACGCCGCCATGGCAATCAAAATGTTAAACACAATATGCAAATGCACAAGGAAGAACAGCACTACAAGGCCCGCATTAAAAAGGGCCGCAACGCCATAGATAGTGTACATAAGCGCCATACCGTCGCCTTCGCCTATAAAGCCATGGCCGCCTATGTATGCTTCCTTCATGTGTACAAGGCGTTCGCGGTATTCTGGCTTTTTAGCATTGGGTATTTTGTTATCAATATAGTTACTTAAAAGCGAATGGAATATCATGTTGTTTGTGTTAATCGCGTTTTCCAAAAACTCGATGGCATAGGGTTTTTCGCCTTTGACGTTTGCAAAAATATTAAGATAATTGCGGACGGCCTGTGGCTCGTACCCCGACATGCGGACATACGAATAAGCGACCTGCTCGTTGTACGGATGCGACTCGGTTAACTTTTTCAAAATCGCAAGTGGGACTTCTACGGCTTCGGTTTCTTCAAGTTTCAAACACAGGTCCAACACATCATTTACATTGCTTGGGTCGGTACACAATTCGGTCAAATACGAAACGGCTTGACGCAACGGGATGGTGTCGCCACATTTGGCACAGTTTAAATACAAGTCCTTTTTGCGACTCGAAACAACCTCTAAACAATTCGGACAAATTCCGACAATCATACTTTATTGTCGCACAGATTTCGCACAACCGCAATACTTTTGACGGTAAAGTCCAAGTTCTTTTGATTTTTGAACACTTGCTTGAAAACCGTTGTTCTTCTTTAAATCAAATTCCAAAAACGGAATACCGTATTCGACGGCAACTTCACGACCTATTCGATTAACCATTACCGTGTCCTTGTGCGGGCTTACCGTCAAGGTCGTCGTAAAGCAATCAAAGTCGTTTCGTTTGACGGCTTCGGCGCATTTACGCAATCGATATCGGATACAGTCCTGGCAGGTATCAAATTCTTTCGGTCCTGTATAGTAGTCGGCGACGATACCAATTCCCTTTGTATCGGCCACTGTTTGCAACGTATAAAAGCGGGCGTCGTATTCGTTGCGAGTGTCCATATTGTCACCGTTGTAAAAAAACATCGTGCAATAATCGTTAATCGGCATTGGCGCGCACGCGCAAGGCCCGCAACATGCTTGTACAAGTAACTTTTGCATGATACAGTATAGCATATGCAATTGACATTAAACAAACGTAGGACATTTTTAATTGCGTTCGCGTTCTTTGCAATATTGATGCTTTGGCAAGTTTACTATTATTACGTGCCACTTTATTTGGACAACTTGTTAACGCAAAAGTTTGGGGTAAAAAACTGGTCAGATATTATCGGGCACATAATGTCGCTTGATAACTTGTCCGCTATTATAATCATCCCGCTTTTCGGGTGGTTAAGCGACAGAACAAAGACACGCCTTGGCCGTCGCATCCCGTACATCATATGCGGAAGTTTGTTAAGCCTTGCACTGTTCCCCTTGATTTGCGTCATGTACATCATGAACCAGTTTGCATGGTATTTCGTCGTCGTGGTCTTGCTTGTATTTTCCATGGCGGCGTTTCGAAGCCCTGCGGTTGCATTGATGCCCGACACGACCCCAAAGCCCCTACGCACACCCGCCAACGCCATAATAAACTTCGTGGGCTATTTGGGCGCAATCATAGGTTCGGGGCTTACGATAATTTTCACAATGAAAAATGAAACCTTGACCATCGTGCCATTCGCCGTGACAAGTGTAATGCTTGCCGTGGTCATCGTCGTATTCTTGTTGCGCTTCCGCGAAAACCGCGTCGTCGAAAGTGTCAAGGCCGAACTTTTGGAAGGAGAACGGCAAAGCGAAACCATCGAAGCCGTCAACCCCGACCAACCGCTTTCCCGTCGCGACAAATTCAATTTTGGGGTCATCATCGCGTGCGTATTCTTCTGTTGGTTCGCCTTCACCGCGCTTCAAACCTTTGGAAGTTTGTATGGCGAACGCGTCCTTCACACCGACAAGTGGGGCATGTGCACCACTGCCCTTGCCGTCGCAAGCCTTGCCACATTCTTACCGTCGATTTGGTTAAGCAAGCACATAGGCCGAAAATGGTCTGTCGTGTTGGGGCTTGGCATCGTCATTGTCGCAATCGTTGTCGCCGCTTTGTTCGCGACCAAAGTCAATTTTATGTTGGTCGTCGCCCTGTTCGCGTTAAGCGGAATCGGTTGGGCAATCGTAATGGTCAACAGTTACCCAATGTTTGTCGAGATGTCGACATCAAAAAATGTCGGTCGTATCACAGGCATCTATTACTTCGTATCCCAAGGCGCGATGTTCCTGACCTCCAATGTGTCGGGCTATGTATTCAAGTGGCTTGGCCTTGAGGTCTACTTTTATTACGCAATCGCATTCATGAGCCTCGCCTTTGTAATCTGCTTCTTCTTCCGACAAAAGCGCACGGGGGCAAGACCCGAAAAAGTTGGCAAACTTACAACTTTTATATTGAAACGCAAGAAATGATGTGATATGATAGTACACCCGTTCGGGGCTCATATCTTCGCGCTTTCGGCGCTTGATATGTCCCTCGTTCGCTTCACTCACTCGGGGCCATAGCTCAGTTGGCTAGAGCGCTTGCATGGCATGCAAGAGGTCGGGCGTTCAAGTCGCCTTGGCTCCACCAAAGCATTTCATATTAGAACCGTGTAAGTATTGCAAAATACAAACATACATGGTACAATGCACCCTGTGAGTACGAAATTATCAACAGTCAGCAACAAAGAAATTGACACAAAAAGCCCTAGTTTATATTTTGACAAACGCGGGTGTATTGTTGTCAACCACGAAAATATTAAGCCAAGCCCATACCTAAAAGATGGCGAAGAATCACAAATTCAATGCGATGGCAAAATAACAACAGTAACGAATAAAAGCGCCACGACACGGAAAATGACAATAGCCGAAAGAGTCAAGGAAGAAATTGAAGAGGCCGTTGACTTTATTCGTTATGACATATTTACGCTTGACTTACAAGAAATATGGGAAATAATACAGGATGGGGCGATGACCGTTTTTGACAACATCGCACCAAATGCGACCAAGCGGGGGCAATTTAAAACGGCTTTGAAACTTCGTGCAAAGGAAAACCCAGAATATGAAAAACAAGATATAAAGTTGGCAAACTATCGAATTAACCTTGGGCAAATTGAAAAGAAAAGCCTTGATGAAACAATAAAGGCGAGTTCGTCGAACACAGACACGACAGATTTAAGTGATAGATTGATTAGAGAAACCGCAGAAACTATTAACGATATAAAAGCCGATTACCAAATCATACGGTGATTCGTTACTTTACACCTTAAATGCTGGGGTGAGTCAAATGATATGCTCCACCATTAAAGAAGAATTACGAAAACAAATTGCACGTTAATCGGTCTTTGTTAAAATACCTGCAACACCTATTTCAAGTGGCTTGCTCTTAATTTTTTTATGTTTATAGAACCCATGCAACGTACGATAAAATTTCAAGTGTCCAAGTTTCAAATCATTCTCCGCAAGCCGTTGTCTTATTGCATCTATATCATCAAAAGAGATATCTAACGGTTCAGGTGGGTAACAGTATGATGGCACACTGCTCATCGCAGATTTTAAAGCAATTTTCAAACAATCGAACTTGCGCCAAAGCGCCATTGGAATTATTAACTTGGGTTGCCATTGTGTAATATCGACAGTTTCGTATTTGCAAGGCGGTAGTTCTTTCCACCATTTGCCTAGACCGGAAAAGTCTTTTAAATCAGCCAAGTGTATTGTGCCACTTTCACGAGCATGTTCTCGCATTACTTCGGCTACTGTATCCATATCATAGTCCGCCTGATACTTTGGTTTCCAAAAGTGGTCATCGTCCTTAAGTCTGCCTCCTGGGTCTATGACTTTACCGAAATTTGCCTTGCAAAGTTTTGTGTAAAGTTCAATACCCTCAACTTCAAACCCTGAAAGACCCGAATTAAAGCCCTTTTCATTGGATATCTTTTTGATTTGCTCGTAAGCATCTTTAATCTTGGTGATTTCTTCACTGGTCGCACTATTCCCAAGGTCAGGGTGGGAATTTAACATCTTTCGGCGGAATGCTTTTTTAATATCGTCCATAGACGCGCCATATTTCACACCAAGGGTTTCATACGGGTCAAAATTTAGTGATTTATCCATCGTTTGTAACGATATCACATTTTACAAAAATAATCAAGAGTGTTAAGACACAAACCTTCGGCGCCCCACGCCCGCACAACGCAAAAAGACCCGACGAGCCATTGGGTTATTCGTCGGGTTATCTTTTTGTTTTGTATTGTTAACTTTGTTCTTTTTGTGCAGTGCAAAACCGAGTCGGGTTTTAAAAGAAATGACTCGTGGTGCATTA
>JAIRQZ010000052.1 GCA_031256235.1 Christensenellaceae bacterium
TACGTCCCGAACGTAGCGCGATACCACTTCGCCACACCCCGATGTTTGTTCGCCGATAGTCAAAATTGTATCATAAATACATATATATAATCAATATGGAAAAGATACAAACTTTCGGCACAAGGTGCTTTGTAAACAGGGACGTAGTCATCGAGCCCCCATGTGTGTCGCAAAAGGCTTCGTCCTCAAAGGCCAAGGCCGAAAAGGTCAACTTGAAATTTGGGAAAATTCGGGTTCAAGTCACAGGTTCCAAAAAAGTTCGCGTATTACAAGACGGTAATGCCATGATTTTGTTGTTGGAAGAAGCCCTGACCTGTTGATTATTTTTTTCGGTCGCCAAACATCATAAATAAAATTCCAAGGAATCGAAGCATATATGCAAGGCTTACAAGCAATCCAGCAAGATAGGTTAGGGCGGCGGCGTCAAGCACGCTTGCAACTGCGTTTTTTTCTTCTTGGTGCAAGTATCCGCCCGCATCAAGGAGTTTTTTTGCTCGTGCGCTTGCGTTATATTCCGTGGGTAAGGTTATCAAATTGACAAGGAACGATATCATATACATTGCGCAAAATCCGATGATAACAAAGAACCAAAAGTCCTGACTGTACATGCCCATGATGTATGTGCCTGTTACGACAAGCGAGGCGATAAGCCCGATGATAATCAATGGCATAAGCAACTTGTTGATAAGGGAAGTGGACTTTATGACAATTTGTCGGAACAAAAGTGGTAGATATTTTTGTTGATGCTGGATTGCATGGCCGACTTCGTGTGCCGCGACGCCAATTGCCGCCAAGGACGCCGAATCGTAAACATCATCGCTTAAGCACACAAGTTTTTTGCGCGGGTCATAATGGTCGTTCAAGTGGCCTGGTATGTTGATAACTTCGATGTGACTGCACCCGTTTTCGTCCAACAATTTGCGGGCAATTTCCGCGCCCGTCAAATCACACGAGGCCCCAACCCGCGACAGTTCGTTAAATGCTCTTGATACCTTTAACTCGGCCCAAAGCGCGAAAAGGATTACAGGCAATATAAGGCACGAGCCTATGATGTACATAAACTCTGGTACATGTTCTGCTATGTTCATTCCTTATGATAGCGCAAAAATTTGGACTTGACAAAGTGTTTTCTTTATGGTAATAATTAATGATATTATTAAGGAGGCATTTATGCAAACAAGTTTTGAACCATTTGAAAAGTACACACCTACGGGAGCAGATTTCCCGTACATGAAAGGGACAGACAAAAATTTAGAAGGATTTAATTATACGATTGGCGAACAAATGATGAAGGATGCTGCGCATTACGGTATCGAGTCTATGGAACAAACACTTGAAGAAAACTTCCCGCATTTTGCTATGCGTGCGACTGCCGTTGCCGTTGATACTGGCTCGAGGCGCAAGAAACTTAATGTTCCTGTAGGTTTCAGCCAGGACTTGACAAACAAGTAATTATATGGTACAATAGCCCAACTAAAGTTAACAGGAGGGTATTATGACACTTGTGAAGAAAATAACTGCAATTACGGTGGGGCTTGTTTTAAGTAGTGCTGTGCTTGTAAATGCGCAAGAAGGCAAGACCGTAGGCGCAGGTAGCCGAGGCGGTTCCCAGGGACGTACATTTGGCACAAGCCAACCTACGCAGGGCCCAACTCAAGGCGGCCCACAAACCACCGGAACAGGAAGCCAAGGCAGTTCTGGAGGCCGGGACTTTGGAAACGGTGGTACAACACAAACGCCATCCCAGCCAGGCCAAAATCGAGGTGGCCCAGGGTCAGAACCCGCCCACGAAGACATAATCAAAGACACAAAGTTGTTGCGTCGTGTTATATACGAAGATTACAACAAAATGCGTTGGATTGATATCGACCATGAAAACAATAAATACAAAGAACAATACGGCGTTGAAGTTTGGACTACGATTAACAATACTGAAAACGTACGCGACCCCAAAAGAAGCGACCCGCGTTTTTATTTAATACGTTTACAAGACGGTTCCTTTATAACGGTTGGTAAACAGGTCGCCGATATTACGCGATACATCTCAACCCTTGAAAAGGTTAAGACTGCCCCAGCCACTGCGGTTACTACCGCGCCTGCGGTAAGCACCGAAAGGCGAAGCCCAGTTGGAGGCATCATTCCGCCCGCTGTAGCAAAGGCGACTCCTGCCCCGAAACCTGCAACGACCACGACGCCTGTGGCAAAGCCTGCGCCGAAACCTGCTACAACTGCACCAAAGGTCGCTGTTGTCGCTAAGCCTGCGCCTGCAAAGGCGGCCGTAAAACCTGCTGTCGTGGCCTCGAAACCACATCCTTATTACAGTTCGGACGAATATCGCAAGGCTCCTCGCCCAGGATACGAAAACGGATTTCGTTCGCCTCATTATTACACCGAGGCCGACGCTCAACACGCTGACGAGATTATTCGCGCCGCGGACGAAGGCTCCGCAAAACAAGTTGTAAAGGACTCCATGAACGGCTCTACGGCGGCGGGCATAGGAATCGGTATCGCGGCAACTTTGGCCGCTGGTGGATTGGCTTATGGTGCGCGACGCAAGTTTTCTACACAAAAGCCGAAATCCAAAGGTAGCAAAGACCCTGTCAACAGCCAAGTCGATTGGTACAAGTAATCAACAAAAAGCGGTGTACAAACCGCTTTTTTTTTGTTACGCTTTACTGCGCGGGTTATATGGCCCTGCGGGTATAGTGTAACGGATAGCACATCGGTCTTCGGAACCGCTAGTTTGGGTTCAAATCCTAATACCCGCGCCAATTGGTGATGCGTCGAACTCTTTTTAGTATTGCAATATTGCACAGTTTATGTTAAAATTAAGAAATGAACGATACGCGAAAGAAAGTTCAAAAAGCCATAAATGAATTTGCGAACGGGATTAAGACGTTCAAATACAATGATGCGAACAAGTCCAATTGCGACATTGAATTCAATATGGGCTTTGTCGCAAAAGCGGAAAACGCTCATTTTGGCTATAAACTAGAAGAGGATGAATATAACCTTTCGTATAGGTTCAATAAGCAGTCTAAATGCAAAGGCAAAAACGATTTGTACGCGTACCGCGAAATAGAATATTCTCCCATTCGTGAACATTTAACGCTTAGCCATGGAGGAACATCTAAGGATGGGAAGTTAACAGACACATCTGGGTTTTTAAACTTTGGTAGATATATCAGAACAAGTGAAAAAGAAAATAAGTATTTGTTGCGTCAATTAAAATCTTCCTTGAAAGATATCACGAAACATATTGACACTTCGTCCGTATAAATATTTGTGGATATTTTAAAACAGGTCGCCGATGCGAATGTCAAGTTTATCGAGTTGCAATTTACCGACATTTTGGGCTTTTGCAAAAGCGTTTCCGTGCCCGTCAGCCAAATTGAAAAAGTGCTTGACGGCAAGTGCATGTTTGACGGGTCTTCGGTCGAGGGATTTGTTCGCATCCAAGAATCCGACATGCGCCTTGTCCCCGACATAAATACTTTTTTAATTTTGCCTTATATGGACGAAAGGTATAAAACCGCCCGCATCATATGTGATGTGTATACAACCGAAAACAAGCCCTTTGAGGGCGACCCGCGGTGGGTATTGAAAAAAGTCCTGCGTAGGGCAAGCGACATGGGCTACGCCGTCAACATCGGCCCAGAGTGCGAATTCTTTTTGTTTGGCATGGCGCAGGGCAAGCCGACCTTGCAAGACACCGACAGTTGTGGCTATTTTGACCTTGCGCCAATGGACCTTGGCGACACTTGCCGTAAAGCGATTTGTGTGGCGCTTGAGCAAATGGGGTTTGTAATTGAAACAAGTCACCACGAATGTGCGCCAGGCCAACACGAGATTGACTTCAAGTACGGCGACGCCCTGAAAATGGCGGATGACATTGTCACTTTTAAAACAACGGTAAAGGCCGTTGCCATGCAACATGGCTTGCATGCGACCTTTATGCCAAAGCCCAAGCAGGGCATTGCGGGCTCGGGCATGCATGTAAACATTTCGCTTGATTGTATAAAAACAGGCGTTAACCTTTTCTGTGATGATACGACAGGAGGGCTTTCGCGTGTCGCGATGAGTTTTATCGCGGGCTTGATGGAGCATGTGCCGTCGTTCACGGTCATTACGAATCCGCTTGTGAACTCGTACAAGCGGCTTGTGTCGGGTCACGAGGCGCCTGTATATATTGCGTACAGCTTCAAAAACCGAAGTCCCCTTATAAGGATTCCGTCGGCCAGCGGGAAGTCAACACGAATCGAATTGCGCAGTCCAGATCCAAGTTGCAACCCATATTTGGCTCTTGCCACCGTGATTGCCTCTGGGCTTGACGGAATCAAAAATGACTTGACTCCGCCCGCAAGCGTTGACGAAAACATCTATGAATTGCCCGAACAAAAAAGGAAAGACCTTGGCATTGAAAACTTGCCCAACAGTTTGTACACGGCGCTGGGGCTGTTTGAAAAAAGTAAATTTATGCGGGACACGCTTGGTGACCACATAACTGGCAAATATATTGAAGCCAAATATAAAGAATGGCAAGAGTACAAGACCCAAATTTCGGATTGGGAGATTGAAACCTATTTGACCAAGTATTAATTGTACGTTTCTTTGTATGCCTTGGCCCAAAGTTCTTCGTTGCGTTTGCGCATTTCTTCGGGTTGGGTGCATGGGATTACAGGCAATATGTTAAGCGTAAATTCTTGTACAGGGAAGCCGTCGTGTCCGATTTTATCCGAGTCGCGCAGAGTTATAAAGCAAGGTATTACGGGCACTCCAGCCTTTTTGGCGATGACAAAGGCACCGTCTTTTATTGGGCGGGGTTTGCGATAGTTCCACCACATTTCTTGTTCGGGATAAATCAAAACCTTATGCCCGCGTGCAAGTAGGGTCTTTGTCGCCTTGATGCATTCAAGCGTCAATCGCATGTTGGTGTGGCTGATAGGCAAGGTGTCGGCGTGGCGCACGATAAAACCCACTTTGCCAGGGATAGCGTAGTTGGAATCCTTGATGATTTTATAAAGCCGTAATTTGCCAAGGGCCTTTTCAAGTCCGCGATACACAACACCGTTGTCAAAGATATTAATGTGATTGCATGTAACTACGGCGCCACCCTTAAAACCCGCCAAGTTTTCGGTTCCGCGCGCCTGACCCATCACGACATCGCCGCGCTTCATCATTTTTATATAAAAGCGGAGTCCCACATGATAGGCGATTTTAGTTTTGACTTTATTAACAAGTTTGCGGTCAAGAAAATCAATCTTTCTTATGTCGAGGGGTTTTGTAAACGGTGACTCGATTTCGACGGGATGGTCGAACTGTTTGTTTTTTTCGTTAAGGGCAATTTTCTCCAAAACTTCAAGTCGGTCGATAGCCTTGTAATTCGGGTTGCCGATTTTTACAAGCATAGGAACTTTCGCGTTTTTTAATTCGCCCGCAAGTTTCAAAAGCGTTGTTATTCGTGTCTTGTCTTCACCTGCAAGGTCGTTTTGAACACCTGCGGCCAAGACATCTTTGTACGCTGTTTTATTTGCGTACTTCCAAAATAAATCCGCATACATGACACCATGCATACGCCACGGTTTGTTGAACAAGTTGTAATGCACAAGTTTGATGTCCTGCACGGGAATTTCTTTGCCACCGACGGTGATAGGCGTCTTGTTCCACGCAAGGGGGAGCAGGTGAACGCGACCATAGCAAATCAAGTTAAGGTAATCTTGGTCAGGGGCAATTTCAAGGCGATACTTTTTTAAAAGCGAGAACAAAGTTTCTTTAAGTTTGATTTTACGAAGCATGTCGGTGTTTAACAGCAACACACCGCTGTTAAAGTAATAAGGGATTTTTACGCCAAGGAAATTTTGTGCATAACCGACGAAATCGGGCACTTCGTTGACCGTGTCGCAAGTGGCGGCGCCCAAATAATTATCACCAAGGTCAACCGACCAAAGTTCGCTTATGTCCGCATTCAAAATAACGTCACAGTCCAAGTATATGGCCTTGTCATATTCGGGGAACATTTCGGGTATAAACACGCGGTAAAAAATTGTCTTTGACCAAACGCGAGTATCCAACTTGTCCTTGATTTGGGCGACTGTGTCCGTTATGTCGCTTAAAATTATTTTCATATTCGGTCGATTAAACACTTCAAAACTGCGACGATTTTCTTCCGTCAAACTTTCAAACAAGATATGGATGTTGTAATTGAAGTCTTTTGACGCGCGGTCGGCAAGGGACGTAAGCGCCACATGCAAAACATGGATGTAATGGTCGTCGACGGCGAAGAAGACAGGAATTGTTTTATCTTTAATCATTGGTGTACTTCCATAGTATTAACATTAGCATTAAAATCACATATAATGCAAACTTTAATTGACATTTTGTGCAGTTTAAGGCAAACTTAATACATTCATGGCGGACAAAACTAACGATATTACATTCTTGATGGCTGGAGCCCCTATGTCGGGACTTGGCGACACCGTCGCATTCAAAAAAGCATATAACCAAGGCACGAACATGTTGCTTTTGGACTTTGGAAGTAAAATAGGAAAAGCATTAGAAGAAACCGATGTGCTGGACGACGTAGACAACGTTGTCGCGTTTGGGTCGCATATCCATAACGACCACGTGGGTGGGGCAAAGGTATTGCAAACCTATTGCGAAAAGTACGGGGCAAAACTCCAGTTTTTGATGCCCGACATCAAACGCCAAAGGGCGCAATTATTAAGCGCGTTAACCGCCCTGGGTATTGATAAAATCCGAACAACTACGGCGGACGAGGCCGCGGCAATGATGAACTTAAGGCGCATCGAGTTCGAGGCAATGGACCACAATAGGTTCGATACCGAATTCAAGCACTTCCGCGTGGATACGACCGCGCTTATAATGGAAAACCAATACGGTGTAAAGAAAGTTTACGCGGCGGACAACAATGACAAAAAGTTTATACGTAGTATCTTAAAAGACAAACAACTTAAAGAACTGAATCTGGAAATGACATTTATAAGGCACGGCCTTGGGGTGCACTTTACGGTAAACAAAGCCGACAAAGTCACAGAGGCCGAAAACATCCAAAACAAAAGCGTCATACGTGGCATGCACTTTGTTTCAAAAGAAGTTTCCGACGAAGCCAAAAGAAGAGGCTATCGTTCGGCACTTGACGACATTTATACAAAGTAATTATTTTCTTAATTTATGCACTTCTTGTTCGTATTTTAAAACAATGTCTTGTTCTGCTTTTAATAATTCATACAAGGATTCGGCCTTTTTAAGCGCGACACGTATCTCGACGAATTTTATGAACAAGTCGTGCACGCTGTGATAGTAGTTGTAATTATTCTTCGAAAGCAGTGTTTGAATATAATGTGCCAGAGATTTTTCACTTTCATGATATGCATCAATGGCCGATTGCTCTTTGGTTAGGTCACTTGATTCGAATGCATCACCGAAACTTCTGTCCTTTGAAGATAATACTGTGTTAAAACATTTTTTGCATCTTGAAAGATAAATTTGTATGACCTCGTCATCGCGCAAAACTTGTGCACGCTCTTTACTCTTTTCTTGCCTGTGTTTTTTATGTTCAAACAAAAACTGTACAAACGTAACCGTTATAATGATTCCTATAAGTTCCGTATTAAGATGTGGCCAGTATTTTCCAATATCCTTTACAAAAACAAAATGAATAACAAGGATAACCGTCGTCAAAAGCACAAGGACAACAAAGGCGGGGGATTGCATAAATTTGATACTTGAATGTAAAAACTTCTTTCGTCTTGTCATTGCATTATTTTAACACATAAGGCTTTGACGGTCAATCCACAAAGTAAAGATTGTTTCTGCCGTCGCGTACCGTCATTTTGACGCTGTGCGTGCCGTCGCCTTGGCGTAATACGCCTTGGTTTTGTTTGGCGTCCATAAGCCTGCTGTGCCCGTCGCGGTGGTACAATTCAATCGCGTATATGCTCAAGTAGTTGTTTGCAAAGCCCTTTAACGTTACGGTGCTGTGTCCGTCGCGACAATACGTTTCCACTTTCGTAAAGGTACCATTGACAGTAATGTTTCCGCCTCGGCAGTTTATGTCAAGCACACCGGCCTGGCAATCCGTGACACTTACTCCGCCGTCGACGTTGACTATTTTAATTCTTTCAAGGCCTTTGATGCCATTCAAGTTTATGGGACTGTCACGTCCGATAATTTCAAGTTGACCTGTAAAGCCAGTTGGCACGGAAAGATTGACCCTGCCATGCTTTGGGATACCCCAACTTAAGGACCGTAATATGTCGGAAAACCTTACGAAATTGCGGATGCGGAAGACAGGGGATTCGGATTCAAACCAGTTATTTTTGTTGTCGACGCGTGTGTTTTTGCTGTGCTCGTAATAAGTTATGCAAAACTCTGGCTCGGATGTCGCCGTGACAGTTACCTTAAGGTCCGCAACGTCAATCGTGATCTTGTCGGTTGCGGTGAAGGTTTTTGTTTGTTCGGTATAGTATTTTTCTTGGGTCGCGTCGGCGTGAATTTTTGTAAAATCAAACTGGTAAACAAAAAGCCCGATGATTCCAAGCGACAACCCCAAAAGTATAGCGCCCAAGTATATCCACTTAAGATTTTTAAAAAACTTCATTTTACTTTCTCCTTTTTTCTTTTTGCAAGGCCGAAAAACTTTACGCTAAGCCATACGTTGAATTTCAAAACGAACTTGACGGCAAAGTAGCCGATGATACCTACAATTCCCGAAGCCACAAGAACCGAGCCCACATTAAGCAGTACATAGCCCGCCGATTCGGTGCCCATAAGCCCGAAAGCCACGATAAGCGACCAAACAACGCCCGCCATAGCGCTTATCGCAAGCGAGAACGCGGCCGCATTGAACGATAGAAAAATGGCGATAAATGCAATCCCCAGGCCAAGCAACGCAGGGGCAGCCCAAGGCGACACAAATAATGCGCCAAGCACAATCCATGTCTTGCCTTTGCCTCGCTTGGTGCTTTCTTTTTCCAATTCTTTCTTTGAAAACTCGTACGACAACACTTTTATAACTGCTGTTTCGGTTTCGCCTGCGTCAAGCCTGTCACTTATAAGTTCGTCGTAATACGCGACCAATGCTTCGTCGCCAGATTCGCGTTTGATTCTTTTCAAAAACTGTTCCTTATTCATTGATTCCTCCGTTTATGTATTCATAGATTTTCAAAAGGCTTTTGTATTCTTCCTTGAAATCCTTTATCCTTGCGATTCCGTCTTTTGTTATTCGGAAGTACCGTCGCAATCGCCCGTTATGCGCGACCTCGGTCGTTATCAAAAGTCCGCCAGTTTCAAGGCGCTTTAAGATAGGGTAAAGTGTGCTTTCCGAGATTTCAATAACATCCGAAACGTCCTTGATAATTTGCCAGCCGTAACTTTCGCCACGGGCAAGCGTCGCCAAAACACAAACGTCCAAAAGTCCTTTTTTTATCTGGGCATCCATATACTATGTATAACATAGTATTATTGACTATGTCAACAGGTATTTACTTTTTCTTACCGATATGATATAATTAAACTGATGAGTAAACTGTCGAGTCAAATAGATATTAACAAGTTTTTCTTTCATGGCGTTTGCAATGGTCCGTCACTTGATGATAAAGGGGTGCAACGTTCATTGTTGCGATTCGATAATATCTTGCGCGTTGGCGCACTTCTTTCGATTAGGCAACAAGAACGAGAATGTGGCAAGGCATTTAACGATGCGTGCCCAGGCCGTAATGGTCTTGATTATATCTCGATATGCAGGCCAATCGAGTCAGTACGAAACGCATACAGTTCCTTCGTCTCGAATGGGTTAAGTATTATTTTGGATGAAGAAGTTGTCCTAGGTTTACCAAGCAGGTTGTGTCGGGATTTTCTTCCAGGCGAGTTTCAAATAAAGGACAAGATAGTAAAAGACTTCTTTGTCGGTGTCGGGGTCGGAGAAGCGTTTCGTGAAAATACAAGAAAAATCAAAACAATCATAAAAAGCAACGAGTACAACTTACCCATATACGAGATTTAAATCTTAAGTTCTTTTCGGAAATATTCGATAGAAAGTTTTAAGCCTTCTTCAAACGTGACCTTTGGCTCCCATCCCAAGGTTTTCTTGGCCTTTTCAATGTTGGGTTTGCGGCGGACTGGGTCGTCGCTCATTTTCGGCAAGGTCACGATTTTCGATTTTGAATTAACGGTCTTTATGATAATTTCGGCGGCGTCTTTGATACTGCGCTCGACGGGGTTGCCGATGTTTATGGGCCCGTCGATTTTTTTGTTGGATTCCATAAGCATGTGGAGCCCGCAAACCGTGTCATCAACATAGCAGAAACTGCGTGTAATTTTTGCACCGTCGCCGAACAATGTGACATCGCTGTTTTGCAAGGCTTGGGTGACAAAAGTGCAAATGGCGCGTCCGTCCTCGGGGTCCATGTTGGGCCCGTACGAGTTAAATATTCGTGCCACGCGGACATCAACATCGGTTTTGCGCAGGTAATCAAATATAAGGGCTTCTGCTGCACGCTTGCCTTCGTCATAGCAGGCACGCACGCCGTTGGGGTTTACATTGCCCCAATATTCTTCGGGTTGAGGCGAAACTTGCGGGTCGCCATAAACTTCCGAGGTCGAAGTTTGCAAAAGCCGAGTCTTTGTGTTCACGACCGCTTGCAAAAGATTGCGCACGCCAAGGACACTTGCTTCCCATGTTTCAATAGGGAACTTGAGGTAATACTTGGGCGAAGCAGGGCAGGCGAAGTTGTAGATTTGGTCAAAATTCATTTTACGGACTTTTTTTACCGTGCGTGGGTCGGTTATATCCCATTTGATGTAGGTGATTTTCTTGTCATCCAAAAAGGGCTTTATGTTCCCGATGCGCCCGGTACACATGTTATCCATCACGACAATTTCGTGCCCCCCCTCGCTAACCAACCTTTCCACCATCTTGCTTCCAAGGAATCCGGTTCCGCCTGTAATAAGAATTTTCATATACAATATTAATACTGATAAAGATTGACAGTCAACTTAAAAGATAATAATCTTTATTATGGCGAAAGAAAAAATCAAAATCACAGTTGTTGGGATAGGCTATGTAGGGTTAAGCATGGCGGTACTTCTTGCCCAAAACAATGACGTAATCGCGCTTGATATTTTGCAAGACCGCGTGAATCAACTTAATAACAAAATTTCACCCTTAAAAGACAAAGAACTGCAAGAATATCTTTCAAAAAAGAAACTGTCACTCACGGCTACAACCGACGAAAAGGCGGCCTTTACAAATGCCGAGTTTATTATTCTTGCTTTGCCTACGAACTTCGATGAAAAAAAGGACAAATACGATATAACTACGATTGAAAAAGTTATCACAACGATTTCAAAATACAACAAAGATGCCGTCATTGTAATTAAATCAACGGTAGGTATAGGGTATACCCGTCGCGCAATCAGGTTATCAGGAAACAAAAACATAATCTTTTCACCCGAGTTTTTGCGCGAAGGTAAAGGCTTGTACGACAACTTGCACCCGTCACGAATTATCGTGGGATACGACGCAAAAGATGAATTCGTTGCCAAACAAAGTGTAAAGTTTGCAAATCTTTTGGTGGCGGCCGCTTTGGATAAGGATGTAAAAGTAAAGTTTATGTCCGCCGATGAGGCCGAGGCAGTGAAGTTGTTTTCAAACACTTACCTTGCGATGCGTGTGGCGTATTTTAACGAACTGGACACATATGCCGAAAATTACGGGCTGGATACGAAGAACATTATAATGGGTGTATGCGACGATATGAGAGTTGGGGCACATTACAACAATCCATCGTTTGGTTACGGCGGCTATTGTTTGCCAAAGGACACAAAACAACTGCGACATAATTTCCGAGAAATTAAAAGTGATTTGATTGGTGCCATTGTAAACGCCAATGTTACTCGAAAAGAATATATCGCCGACACAGCCTTTAAATTGGCAAAAGCAAAAACTAAAACGGCTCCTGTAATCGGAATTTATAAACTTGCGATGAAGGCCGATTCGGATAATTTCCGTTCAAGTGCCATCCAAGACGTCATGCAAAAACTTTGCGAAAAGGGCGCCAAAGTTGTAATCTATGAACCTACTATATCGGAAAGCGAATTTCACGGGTTCCCAGTCATACATGACTTGGCGGAATTCAAAACCAAATCTTGCGTGATTCTTACGAACCGTAAAAGTAATGAACTTGCCGACGTTGACGAAAAAGTATATACGCGCGATATATTCACTCGTGATTAATTACCCCGAATTTCAAAATGGCAAACTGTCATTGTTTCTATTGATAATGCTTTGAACGGTGTGAAAAAATTGTGGCAGGTACTGGCCGTAATTATTTTTGATGTTTTCATAAAGGGCGTTAAGGCGGATGTATTTTTCAATTGAGATATTGTAAATACCGCGATAGATATCTTCGCCCCAAAAGTCCTTTGCCGATACAAATGCGTTAAAGATGTTTTTATCGATGGTATTTTTCATATTTTCGAAGGCCCGCTCGACAGAGTTCAAAGTTATGCCATTGGCCTTAACGGAAAAGGTGTCTTGTTGTTCGCCGATTTCGTTGTCCCAAATGGTACATATATCGTCCATAGTCTCGTTGATTTCTTTGCGCAATTCGTGCAATTCTATCGCGGACAATTCGCTTTTTATTTTTTCTTTTTCCGTTTTTGTCGTCGTCTTCTCGGCTATAAGGCCTTGGTAATACTCGCCACCGCAAATTTGGATTTTGCAACCGGTTATATCGGCGAACTCCTTTTGCAAATATTCCGCATTTTTGATAAAACCATTGTCATTGGTAATCAAGATAACCTCTTTACCCCTTTCCTTTTCAAAATAGCGAAGCAACGAAAACCAAAGCAGGGTATCTTTAAAGCCTTTGTCACTTGGGTTCTTGTCACCTTGGCTTGATTGGGAAAACGGAGGGATTTTATCGTACGCCCTTTCCAAAACCAACGAAAATTCTTTTTCACTTTTGTCAAATTTGATGATGTTGTCGCCAATCACGCTTTTATAGTTTTTTAATAACGTCTCTACGCGGGTCTTTATTCTGTCTTCAAGGCTTTGTTTGAACGATACATCGGCAATATGACTGTATTTACTTTTGACTTCTTCAATTTTTGCATAGTCGCGTCTAATCTCGATTCGCTCTTGCGCAATCCGTTCCTCTATGGTGATTTCGCTCATGAAAACGTCACCGTGTTTTTTCAACACTTTTAAAACTTCGATAAAATCGGACGTGTGTTCCCGAATAAAGTTTGTGTCGGGTATTATTACAAGTTTTGACATCGTTGTTATCCTTTTTCTTGGTGAACCAAGTTGTGCCGTAGTTGAACCAATTTTATTGTTCGGATATTGTCATTTCGGCATCTTTATGAGGTTTTGAGGCAACTCGATTTGCAATTATTTCTTCAATTATTGCATATTTTTCTTCTACGCTTTTTCCTTTCGTCAATCCAATTGCTTTTTCGCGTTCTAGGGGTGTTAACTTGTCGCTCAATGCGCAAAGCACATCTTGCCCTAATCCAACCCTCGTTCCTTTTACTATGTTTCCGCTTTCATCTTTATGAGCCATACTATTTTCTCCTTTTTCTTGTTACGAAAGGTTCAACTCGCAACAATATGGTGACCCGCGAAGGGCTCGAACCTTCGACACAGGGATTAAGAGTCCCTTGCTCTACCGACTGAGCTAGCGGGCCAGGTGAAACACTATAGCACAAAAGATTGTATTTGACAAGATAGAAAACGAATTAGGACTTGATTTTTTCAAAATTTTGTGGCATAATAAAAATGGAAGAATTATGAACGCAAAGAAAACCAAGCATAACCCTCAATACATGATTAACCTGATGGACAGGGCAAGAAAGGGCGACCCCGATGCAAAGCGGGCGCTTTCCGACCATGTTGAAGAGGAAAAAAGAGTTATTGACGAGCGCATGCTTGAAGAAATGCGCTTTTTCGTGGGCAGTTCAAAATTGGAACACGATTACTTTAAATAATAATTGATTCGTTGAACACGGGGCTTGGAGGCACGCCCAGCAATACACACACAGTAGACGCAATGTTGGTAAGGCCAAAGTTCCCGCCACGGGTTTTAAGTTTTTTGTCGGGAGACAGCACAACAAACGGTACAAGCGCGTTCGTGTGGTTGCTGTTGGGCTTGCCGTCTGGGCTTTTCATGAATTCGGCGTTGCCGTGGTCGGCGGTTATGACAAGGGTGGCATTTTCTTTTTTACATGTTTCGATAAGTTTGCCCAAACATTCATCCACCGTTTTGCATGCAATGACTGTCGCGTCAAAGTCGGCAGTGTGCCCGACCATGTCGGGGTTGGGGAAGTTCATTTTGATAAAATCGTACTTGCCACTTTTGATTGCCGATATCGCGTCATCGCAAATTTTTTCCGTTTGCATTTTGGGTGCGCCGTTGTACATGTTGTTGCAAACATCGCTTGTAAATTCTTTCCAATTTTCAAGTTTCTCGTCATACGGCGCCGCACGGTTGCCGTTAAAAAAGTACGTAAGGTGTCCGAACTTGACGGTCTCGGTCACGCTGTATTGACGGACATTGTGTTTACAAAGCCACCCGGTAAGTCCGTTTTTTATGACGGGCGGCGGGCAAAGAAATTTTTTCGGCAAATTACCATCGGCGTCGTACTGCATGATTCCAGCAAAGTGGCATTTGTTAATTGCCACATATTGTTCCTTTGTAAGAAATTTGCCACTCTCGAACATTTTGCATGTGCCCACGGCGCGGTCGCCACGATAGTTTAATAGCAGCACACTGTCGCCGTTTTCAATAAGCATCTTGGGCTCCAGGATGTACGGGTTCAAGGTTTCGTCCGTCATCGTAGAGTTCTTTTTGTATTCGGCCGAAACGGCGTCATGGATGTCGGTTATGACGGGCGCTTGGCCAAGTGCGCATACCCGAATGCCGTCGATATAAAGGTTGACATTGGATTCGTACCTGTCCATGTAAAGTTTACCTCTGCCACCCACGGTAGCAATTTTGGCGTTGAGGCCAAGTTGCTTGATTTTCTCGCGCGTTAGGTCGATGTATTCCAACACGCTTTGTGGCGCGACGTCGCGCCCGTCGGCAAGCGCATGAATCGACACGGTGATTTTTTCCTTGGCGCATTGTTCAAGCACATAAAACAAATGGGGCAGGCTGCTGTGAGTGTTGCCGTCGCTTAACAAAAAGATAATATTAAGTTTCGTTTTTTTTGCGTTGGCGGACAAGTCTTTCCACCCGTCGCTTTTGTAAATGTCGCCAGTTTTAAAGGCCTCGTTCAAAAGAGCAAGCCCTTGTTTGATGTATTGACCGCTTCCGATAGCGTTGTGGCCGACTTCGCTGTTGCCTGGGTCCTTTTCGTCTACAAGGCCGACCTCGGGTCCGCTTGCCTTTATTTGCGTGTAAAGCCCCGACTTCATGGCGCCATTAAGGTTCACCATATTCGCTTTTGCTACCGCGTTGCCGTTATCGTTGTCACGAATCCCTAATCCGTCGACAATGCAAAGTACTGTTTTGTTCATTTAATATGGTGACGCCTAAATCGAATTATGTCAAGGTTATGCCGTACCAATCCAAGCAATTCGCATAAATCTGCCAACTCTTTGTCGTCCATAGTCCGCGCAAGCGCAGTGGCTATCGCACCCGCCGTTGCAATGATTTCTTCGCCACTTCTGTCCGCGCGCCTGTTATGTTCATCCACATATCATTCTATGTTTAATCTATTTTTTTCAACAATCTTTCGGTGCTCATATCGCCGTCGCGGTTAAAGCGCCCCAGTGCATGGATGCTTTTTGGGTCGCCCTTGGTAATGGTACTTACGCGTTCGTTGCACGTCAGCAGGGCATGGAAACCCATATCAATCAACACCTCACGGGCTTTTGCGGAATACTTTCCGAACGGATATGCAAAGGTCATAGGGCGTGGAACGTGGCAATTTTCGATAAGCGTTTGCGCCTCTTCGATGTCGGCCTTAAGTCGGGTTTCGTACTCTTCGTCGCTTTCGGCGTTCAACTTTGAAATCCCGAACCGTGGCTTGAAACTGTGCATCTTGTGCGAATGGTTGCCCATTTCGATAAGTCCGCTGTCCACGCCTTCTTTTATTTGCTCCCATGTGACGTGGCTATAGTTTGGGTTACTTTCATCTTTTGTGTCGATTGTAAACTTGGAATATCCTGTGACGGGGTACATCATGAATTTTACGCCAAGTTCTTTGGCGATGGGCAAGGCATAATACAAGTTGTTGTAATACCCGTCGTCGAACGTAATAACGATAGGCTTTTCGGGTAATTTGCCGTTGCCTTCGACAAAGTCAATGACTTCGCTCATGAATACGGGAGTGAACCCCGCATCCAGAATCGCCGTAAAATCCTCCCGCAATTGGTCGGGCGACACCGAGTACTTGCTTATGTGGCGTTTCAAGACCTTGTGGTACATGACGATAGGTAACTTGCAAGTTTGAACTTCCGCCCCGGCGGGCTCGGTGTTTTGCGCCTCCACCGAAAATGCCGAACACATTGTGAACGCGACAACCAACAGCGGTAAAACAAGAAACTTTTTCATTTACTTATTGTGTTCAAGATTTATTAATGATATACTTATTTATATTGCCGGAGTGGTGGAATTGGCAGACGCGTCGGACTCAAAATCCGATGTTGGCAACAACGTGTGGGTTCAAGTCCCACCTCCGGCACCAAAAACATATAATAAGGTATACCAAACACAAAAGAGGAGGAAACAAATGGTATACTTTGTAAACAATTCGGCCGACTTTATAGCGGCCCTTGAAGGTACAGATAATAATACAAATGTAGTTTTGACTGGTTCTTTTACTACGACGGCTACAGCACAAATAAGCGATGGCAAGACTGTGACGCTTGCCTCGGATAGTGGCGGACCGCACACGGTCACAAGTTCGGTTGACACTATCAAAATCACAAACGGCATGCTTGAGATAGGATACGGAGTGGAATTAAAAAACACTTCGTTGTGGTCGATGTCGGCTGTGCTATTGTTCCAGGGGCCTTTGGCAAAAGGTAAAATAATGGGTGGCCTGTTTGAAGCCAACACGCCTTTACGCGTCTTGCAGGGCGCAACGATTACCCAGATAAGCGACGGAGATTTTATTGGAACAGAATCTGCGGTATTTGTGGAGGGCAATAATTCGAAAATTGATTTAATCTCGGACGGCTTGTTCAGAAAGACCGACGCAAGCATCGACCGCAGTGCGGTTTATCTTGATAATAACGCGCAAATAATGGAAATTTCGGGTGGTACTTTTGAAACAAACCGCAACAGTTGCCTGCTTTTAATACGTGGCGGATTCATACACAAGATAAGCGGAGGTACGTTTACTTCGCAAGGCTCGGGCACTCGGGCAATCCATGTTTGGGCCGACGGAGTCGCAAACACGGGTATTGATTTAATCTCTGGCGGGCACTTTAAAGGCGATGACATCGCGATTTGGCTTTATGGCGATTACCCGCAAATCACTGCGACGGTCAATCAAATCACAGGAGGGACCATCGAGGCCGTAAGGGGGCTTCACGTTGACATCGGAAGTTCTGTCGGCAAAATCTCGGGTGGCAAGTTCATCGGTCCATTGGCTGGGATTTATTGCGTAAGTAAAATTGGGTCCATAGACGGTGACCCGCAAATCTCGGGTATTGTTCTTGACCATGTGGGTGTTTATTATGGACAAATCGGAAGCATTAACGGCGGAACGATTATATCTGAATTAACCGCGCACAGTGGCATCACGAATCTTGGGATTATTGACGAGATTACAGGCGGAACAATAGTAGGCCTTGTGTCTGCGATAAACAGTTCTGCGGGCAAGATAGGTAAAATCACGAGCGGGGTATTCCTTGGCGAAACCGATGTCGCGATAAAATTGGGTTCGCCAACTTTAATCGAACCTGGCCTTAATACTGACCCTGGTAACGGGCGATACTGGGGAAAAGACGGCGTTATATTCAACGACGAATCCCTTGCAATATATCCACAAGATTATTTTATGAGCACCACAACCTTGCCCGTACCGCCATATGGCGAGTTCAAGTATTTGACGAAAGGCGGAACTCCGCCCGAACCAAAACCAGGTTGCATTCAAATTATCGCGCAAAAAGTTTCCACAGGCGCTCTTATGCCAGAAGGGAAATTTGAATTCGGAATCTTTGACGAAAACAATGACTTGGTGGTTTCAAGCAAGAACAGGCACAAAAGTTGTCACGCTAAAATAGTTTTCCCAGAAATTTGTTACAAAGACTCGGGCGTCTTTAAATACAAAGTGCGCGAGATTACGGCTTCCGATGAATGTTGGAAAACGGACAAACGCGAATATAATATAATCGTAACTGTCACGAAAGACGCGAATGGCGATTTGATAATCAAGGTTGAATACCCAGATGGGCAACCGAAGTTTGAAAATCAGTACTGCCCGCCCAAGAAGTGTTGTTGCTGTAACTGTTGTTGCTGTTGTTGAAAAGAAAATTAATTATAAAAGCCACTTGTTTATGGTGGCTTTTATATTGCTTAAATATGTAAAAGCACTGCTGCGATGCCAAAGTAAGCAAGCAACGAAAACGCATCGACGATTGTTGTTATAAGCGGGGCGGCCATGATTGCGGGGTCCAGTTTAACTTTTTTGGCGAATATGGGTAACAGGCATCCGATGCTCTTGGCTATTACTATTGTAAAGCAAAGCGTCAATGTTACAACTGTTGCAATTCTTGCAATTTCGGCTGTAACGCCACTGCCCAGAAGCAACCCGTCAAAGATCAAAATCCGTACGAAGTTAAGAAGCCCAAGCACGGTACCGCATATAAGCGCGATTCGTACTTCTTTCCACCACACTTTTAACGTATTCCGCATGGTAATCTCGCCAAGAGCGATTCCGCGTATCACAAGGGTGCTTGCTTGCGCGCCAGCATTTCCGCCAGTATCCATAAGCATCGGGATAAACGCGATAAGCATCGGGACAGCCGTCAATTTGCCCTCGAATGTCGAGATGATTCCGCCCGTAAGCATGGCGGACACCATTAACAGCAACAGCCATATAATCCTGTTGCGTGAATGTTTAATCACGCTTGTTTGCAAATATGGGGCGTCGGATGGTGTAACAGCCGCCATTATTTGCATGTCTTCGGTGGTTTCTGCTTCGATGACATGCAGGATGTCGTCAACCGTGACGATGCCGATAAGTTTTTCTTCGTTGTCCACGACGGGCAAAGATATAAAGCCGTATTTGCGAAAGACCTCGGCGATTTCCCCGCGGTGCTCCATCGTGTGGGCGTGCTTCGGGTTTGGGGTCATGATGTCTTTGATTTTTGCGTCGGGCTTGGCAAGTAACAAATCTTTTACCGATACAACACCGATAAGTGTCTTGTCGTTGTCGGCGACATAGCAAGTGTAAATAGTTTCCTTGTCCGCGCCGTATTTACGAATTACATCGAAAACTTCGCCGACGACTTGGTCTTCTTTTAATCGGACGTATTCGACCGTCATTATCGAACCTACGCTGTCTTCGGGGTATTTTAAAAGGTTGTTTATGTTTTGGCGGGTTTCGGCATTTGCGTTTTTCAATAACTTGACAACGATTTCGGGGGGCATTTCTTCCATCAAGTCGGCGGCGTCGTCAGCGAAAAGGTCGTTTATCAAGGTTGCCTGTTCTGTGTCGGTCAGTGTTTGTATAATATCTTTTTGTTCGTCGGTATCGATGTACGCGAAAACATCACTTGCGATGTTCTTTGGCAAAAGGCGGAATAACTGTGTGCCTTTTTGTGCGTCAAGGTCGGTAAAGGCATCGGCTATGTCGACCTCGTCCATATCTTTGATGCACGCCAAAATGGCCGCATTTCCAGGCCAGACTTCGTTTTGCAAAATATTCAACAAATTTTCCTTCATGCATTATTCTATCAAATAATCGAATTAATTGACAAACTTAATTTTTATTTGTTTACTGAAAATGTATGAAAACTTTGATAATAAACGGCAGCCCCCGAAAAAACGGCAACACGTCGGATTTGGTCAAACTGCTTGTGGAAAACTTGGGTGGCGAATCTGTCGAAGTCTCGGCGTATCATAACAAAATAACTCCTTGTTTGGATTGCAGGGCATGTAACAAAACCAAGGGCTGTGCAATCAAAGACGACATGCAAAAATTGTACGATGATATTTATGATAATGTCGTGGTTGCATCTCCGTTGTATGACGAAGATTTGCCTGGACCCATGATAAGCATAAAAAACCGCTTCAATTATGTTTACGCCAACAAAAGATTTGCAAAAATTAAAAACGAGCGCAAAAAAGCCCGTGGCGCAATAATCCTTGTGGGAGGGGGAGACGGCAAGCCCGGCCATGCAATCGAAAACGCAAAAACAATTTTGAAAAGGATGAACTCGAAAGTCCTTGACGAACACATCATCAAGTATTTAAACACTGATGAACTGCCTGCCCTTGAAGACGAACAGACAGTTCAAAGGGTTAAAGATTTGGCTCATGCTTTACAGTGCATTTGAACGGCCTCTTTAAGTTCTTGGTCGGTGACATTCTTGATTGGGTACATACCGTGTTCGTTCATATACTTAAAGACCTCGAATTGAAGCATGGTGGTTCGTCCGCTTGTCTTTGTGACGACATCGCGCATATTTTGACAGTTGGAATGCTGGATGGCTGTTCCGCTTGCCATCATCAGGTCGCGCAAGTGCGCCAGAATGTCTTGCAACATCAGTTTGTCGTTTAATGCTTTCATATTATTACCCCCTGTTTAACACGCCTGCCGATTTTGGCAATGGCGTCTTGCCGATGTCGCTTTTAAGGTATTCGCAAATCTCGGCGTGATTTTGCTTACTTGTCTTGATGATGTTTTCAAGTAGTTTGCTGGCTTTCTTGTCGCTTACCATGTCGGTGTAGTGCAGGGCGACGGCTTGGATTAATTCCTCCTGCATCAAAATTTCACTTAAGTTTTGTAAGTTTTTTACTGCTATCATTTTGCCTCCATAGGGCAGGTTATTACCAATTAAAAAAAGTTTATGTCAGTGTTTTGTAAATTTTTTTAAAAGCCGCGTTAAAATGGGGCATTACTTTGAAGGAGGAAACATGAGTAACAAAAGAACAATCTTTACACGTCCAGACGGATACGTGGAAGTCTTGGTCCCCGATGACACACAGGGTGGAGAGAATTATGGGAAGACCATTATCTTTGACGAAACCAACGCCCCAAAGCCCGAGTATTGTTCGTGGTTTAAATACTACAGCGACGGTACATTTGAGGCACATTACGCCTTTTCTAATTCGGAGGCAAACGACTTTATTGTTCAATTGCCAATACAGGTTTTGGCTTCATTGCAGACATCCACGTATGGCGAGGTAGCGACGCACATTACACGGAGCAGTGGCCCATCTACGACCGCCACAGGAAGTTGGTGGATACGCGGTAATATAGTGAGCGGCGACTTTATAACGGGCGTTCGCACCTATTCAACAATAAGCAGTGGTTTTATAGTTTCAGTAATAGGGAAATGGAGGTAAAAATGAAATTTTGGAAAAATGGATTTTACGATGAACAGTCGGCCGAGAATGACCGTGCCGAGGTAGGCAACGAAGATTTTGAAAAATGCAAAGTGGCGAACGCAAAAGGTCTTGACGTAGTTGATAAAAATGGCAGGCCTGTCATTGCGTATCCCACGAAAGACGAAGTCAAAGAAAATGAAAAACAAAATTTGCGAATCATGCGTGAACAAAGTTGCTTCGGTATTATTAATCGCGGGAAACTTTGGTACGACAATTTGTCCAAACAACAACTTGTAGAATTAAGGGACTGGTACAGCGCCTGGCTTGACGTTACCGCAACCAACAAGATTCCGCAAGACCTTGACTGGCTATAATAACCTTTGTTATCATTGCGCATGACAGCGAAGCGTATAGTTTGTGGTACATTGTTGGGCATTATTGCTATGTTTTCGTTGTTTTCGATTATTTGGCTTTTTATGGAGTCCGTGGCTTTTCCAAAGATAACCGACGAGGGACTTTGGTTTTATGTCTCGGCTCTTTTTTTATTGTTCAGTACTGCAGGATTCTTCGCCTTAATCAACGAGCGCAATTTAAGGACCATTGCAACAGTTTGCGTCTTGGTTTTCTTGTCGTTTTTCTTACGTATAGTTTTCGCAAATTACCAATCTTTCGATTGGTGCCTGTACCTTAACAAGTGGTGCGGAGAATACCGAGACCTTGGCCTTGGAGCGGCATTACGTTCCACGACAAGCAACTATGTCCCGCTGTACAATTATTTTTTAATATTCTTTTCAAAGTTGCCAATATACGACCTTTACTTAATCAAGGTCCTTTCTTTTGTTTTCGAGGTCCTGTCGGCGTGGGCAGTGGTTAAAATCGTATCAAAGGTCACAAACAAAAGACAAAGCCCCATAATCTTTGGCGGGCTTCTGGTCGTGCCTTTTTTCCTTATAGACTCGACCGTGTTCGCGCAATGTGACGCCATTTATACTTTTTTCGGGTTAATGGGGATTTACTACATGCTTTGTAAAAAGTCAATCCCATCGTATATCTTCTTTGGGCTCGGCCTTGCAATCAAATTCCATGCGGTTTTGGTCTTCCCGATAATCTTGGTGTTGCTGTTCGCAAAGAACAAACAGGGCGAACGATACCTTAATTGGAAGTACCTTTGGATTATACCATTGCCTTTTTTTATTTTGAATTGTGTGCCACTGTTCGCAGGGAAGAGTTTTGCAAATACCTTTGGGATTTATTATCTGCAGTTCACACAGGCCACAGACATGGTATGGATGTCCCCTAACCCAAGTGTACCGTTTTTGTTTAACAGGTTCACAAGCGCGAATACGGCTTTCACAATTATATTCCTTGCTTTAACGGCCGTTCTTATGGGGGCAGTGCTGGGTATCGTTATATACCAAGTAATCAAAAAGAAAAGAACCCTGGAGTACCGCGACATTTTGTTCTTGATGCTTTTCATGCAGTTATTGACGATTTTGTTTATCCCAAGGTTTTTTATAAGGTACAATTATTTTTTGATTCTGCTCCTTATTATATATGCGCTTTCCACATTGAAAAAAGAAGACCTTATGTGCGCGTTGATGCTTGTAACAAGTTTCACCTTTATACTTGCGACCGTCAACAGTTTCGACGCAAGAGTGCTTGAGATGGAAAACATGCATCCTGGACACTTGTTCCGAAAAAAGATTTGGCTTTTGCCAAGCGAGTACAGTTCCTCGTGGACCTATTTACCGATAACGATATTTATATGTGTCTTTGTATGGTACGCGCACAAGTTTTACAGGGCATATATTAAAAGACCTTGATTTTGCAAATTGAATATGCTAAAGTACAGAACTGGCGCCTTGGTCAAGCGGTTAAGACAGCACCCTTTCACGGTGGTATCACGGGTTCGATTCCCGTAGGCGTCACCAATGTTATTCTCACGGCGATTTTTTTAGGAGACAAAAATGATTATTGAAGCAATTAAGAAGCGCAAAAGTATTCGGAATTACAACCCGAACGGTAAAGTGTCCGATGAGCAAATTAAGGAACTGTTAGAAGCCGCCATGCTTGCACCATCGGCTTGCAACACGCGACCTTGGGAGTTTATTGTTGTAAAAGACCGCAAGATACTTGATAAGATTGTTGACTTTCACAACTGGGCAAAAATGCTTAAAACCGCACAGGCGGCGATTGTCGTGATTGCACTTCCTGATGTGCAAATTGGCAAATCAGGCGAAGGAATGTGGCAACATGATTGCGGTGCAACAACGCAGAACATTCTGTTACAGGCAGCGGAATTGAATTTGGGTACTTGTTGGTGTGGATTGCACCCAGTCGAAAAATATATGAATGATACACGAGAACTTTTCAAACTCCAGAACAATGCTGTGCCATTTTGTGTTATCGCAGTTGGTGTTCCTGCCGAGGGCTTTGGAAGCCGCGGTTTTTTTGAAGAATCAAAAGTTAAATGGATAAAATAATCCTTGCAAAAAGTCGCCGTGAGTGCGACAATGTAAAAGAAGGGGATTAAAGAAATGACACATGAATTGAAACTTTGTAAAAAATTTTATGAACCAGTCGTCAGTGGCAATAAAACTTTTGAACTCCGCAAGAATGACCGCAATTTTAAAGTTGGCGACAAATTAATTCTGCGACCTGTTACAGATGACGAAACGCGGGCTTACATAAACAATCTGCCGAAAATTCATGCCGAAATCTCTTATATGCTAAGCGAAGGTGTGTCAGGCGGTTTAGAAAAGGGTTACTGTGTCTTGGCGATGAAAAATGTACAAATTTTAAATGAGGAAAAATGATAGACGCGAAAGTAGTAACAATCTGTGGCAGTATGAAGTTCGCGGAAGCACAAAAACAGGTGGCCGAAAAATTGGAACTTGAGAATAATTGGTGCGTGCTTCAGTGCATCTATGGTGACAAGAAACAAAACTATACCAAACAAGATGAAAAAGCATTAGATATTTTGCACAAACAAAAGATTGGTTTAAGTGATGCAATTTTTGTGGTCAATGTGGGCGGTTATATCGGCGATTCTACTCGCAGTGAAATTGAATACGCGAAACAAAAAGGCAAAGAAATTATTTATCTTGACAAAAGCCACCCAAAATGCGATAATATACAAAACAAATAGGGAGAACAAAAGTGAGCGACGATTTTGATCTAAATTTGGACTTTTTGGAAAAGAAGCATGCGGCGAGCAACAAAGGGGGGGGGGCTAATTTCGGCTCTGCCAAGAATCAAGGCCAAGGTGTGTTTCCAAGAAAACAGCGAATTATTAAAGACCCTCTTGCTGAAGGACTTCACGCGGGGCACGAAATGTTAGACGCCACCACAAAACAATTCAAAGATATTCTGGAACGTCCGCACCACAACGGTGTTCTTGGCGTAATCGAAGATGTCGAACGTGGACTTTATGTTGGCTTTGTGGGCGCAATCGAGGCACCTTTGATCGGCGCGATGGCACTTGGTGCCACCGTAAAGAAGACGGTAGACACAATAATTGAAAACAACAAAGACGACGACAGCCTGACCAACGCATAGTTCGCTTTGTTTTTACAGATACTTTACCTCATGAAGAAATTTTTGGTCCTTTTGTTGTTGCCAATCTTTTTTGTGTCGGCGGGGTTCGCCCGTGCCGAAGAGCGCGACTGTGAAGAGGGCGGAGAAGTCGCCACGATTGCAAAGCAACAAATAGATGAAAACGAACAAGGTAAAAAAGACTTTATCAAATGGATTGACTTTAACGTCAAACGCGAAGTTTTGAATGCCGCCGTAAAAAAGCATAAACTGTTAGTTGAACAAGGCATTACGGACTTGGGAACTTGCGAGATTTTGGCGTATCTTGCCATCAAAAATTCCAATGTTTTCAAAGTCAGCACCGATAACGCAAGGCTCAAAAAACTTGGTGTCGAGGACATCCGCAAATACGCCGAGAATAAATACTTTAAGTATTATGTTGAAAGTTATCATGCTGTGTTGGACGGTATAATTGGCCCGCGCGGTGAAGTCGTGGGTTTCAGCCCAATCGCAAAAGGTCATTGGTACAATCATTATAACGACTTTGGTAACAGCCGCGGATATGGTTACAAACGCAGGCATTTGGGCAACGACCTTTTCGGAAGCGTCGGCGCGCCAATTATCGCGGTCGAGGGCGGTACAATCACGGAACTTGGGTGGAATCGTTACGGTGGCTGGCGTGTCGGAGTCCGCAGCGATGACAGCAAGCGATACTATTATTACGCCCACCTGCGGAAAAACAAACCTTTTGCCGAGGGTCTTGCCATTGGGCAAAAAGTGTCCGCGGGGGATTTGATTGGGTATCTTGGCGTGACAGGATATTCGCGCAAAGAAAACACCAACATGAAAACGACGCAACCACACTTGCATTTTGGCATGCAACTTATTTTTGACAAAAGCCAAGAAGATGGCCCCACTGAACTTTGGATTGACGTATATGAAATCGTAAAGTTTTTGTCGGGTCACAGGGCTGAAGTTAACCCTTGATAATATCGTGGCATACTCTAAAGTAGGTCAAATGACCCATACAAAGGAGTAAATATGAATTTTTTCTGTGATATTTTAAAGCCATGTCCTTGTTGTTGTGAACGCGGACCGCAAGGTAAACGTGGCGAACAGGGACCACAAGGCGTTCCTGGAGCACAAGGCCCGCAGGGTATACCTGGCGAACAGGGCGAACCTGGCATGCCAATGACAAGGGCCTATGGCGGATTGTTTTATTTGGGAACTCAACTTGTATTCTTTACGGCGCCTGAAACTTACATGAAACTTCGATTAAATAACGCATTACCGTCCGAAAACGTAACATTGGACACCGTCAACAGCACCATAATAATCCAAGAAGCGGGGGATTACGAAATCAATTATGGCTTTGCCATGTCGGCGACCAAAAGGATCGACACTGGGGCGGCGGTACGTCGAAACGGGACGGTCATTACTCAAACCCGTATCAACCACACGCTGTACATTGGCGCAGACCCTGCCGTAACCGTCGATGGAAGATTATCGTCTTCGACGATTGTTAGTTTGTTGGCTGGTGATGTCCTTGATTTGGCAGCAATAGTTAACAACACTTTACCAACCAACCTTACTTGCGCTGCCAACTTTGCAACGCTTACCGTCAAGTTATTGAATTAATTATCCGACGCGCACATCGTTTTGATATATATGGGGTTCGGTCTTGCCATCCGCGTAATGGAATGTGGCACGGCCGTTTTTCCTATCGTCTTCCCAAACGCCCTCAAGTTTGTCGCCGTTTGCAAAGTAATATGTTCCAACGCCGTGTTTTTTGTTGGCTATGATTCCGCCTTCGTACCATTCGCCACTTGCAAAGTAGTAACTGCCTTTGCCGTGGCGTTTGTCGTCTTTCCAATCTCCGTCATATCCGTTGTCCTTCGAAGAAAAATGCGTACCCTTGCCGTGGCGTTTGTCGTCTTTCCATTCGCCGTCATATCCGCCACCGTTTTTGTAAAAGAATTTGCCTTTACCGCAAAACATGCCGTTTTTTAATTGGCCGTCGTAACGATTGCCATCCATAAAGTGGTATTGGCCCTCGCCATCGGGCACGCCATTTGCAAACTCGCCCTTGTACGTGTCGCCACATAGCGACCAGTAATATTCACCGTACCCATTTTGGTGCCCGTTTTTCCACGAGCCTGTATACAAATCGGCGTTTCGGTAAAAGTACTTGCCTTGGCCAGTCCTTCTGTCGGCTTGCCACATGCCTTCGTATCGGCCACCGCTTCTGTTGAATGTCATCGTGCCCAAGCCTTGTTTTTTGCCGTCTACAAATTCGCCTTCGTACACTGCATCTGCGGTCGTATAGACCCCATGTCCGTGCCGTCTTCCTTTTTCGGTCTCGCCGACATATTTATCGCCGTTTTCGTATTCAAATGTTTCAGTCTGCATTTGCAAATAAACTCCTTCTTTCTTTAGGTTCCAAAGGTTCTGGCTCGTCATCGTTTATTGTGGATTGCGAATACTCCATCTCGGGCTTCGCGCCGTTGTTAATAAAGTCGGCCGTTATGGTAACCCTGTTAAGATTCTTTTCGCTTGGGATTACGTACATAAGATCGCGCATGCTGTTTTCCAAAATTGTACGAAGACCACGGGCGCCAGTTTGTAATTGAATGGCTTTTTCGGCAATGGCGCTTATGCTGTCGGGCGCAAATACAAGTTCAATGCCATCCATAGCAAACATCTTTATGAATTGTTGAGTGACGGCATTTCTGGGTTTGATTAACGCTTCTTCCAAGGCAACTTTGTTAAGCGCGGTAAGTAATACGATAACTGGAATACGTCCCACGAACTCGGGAATAAGTCCGAACTTGGACAAGTCCTCGGTCGTGGCAAGTTTTACAAGTTCGGCCTCGGACAAGAGATAGGCCTTGGTATCCGCCAAGCGCATTTGAACCATAGCGGCCAAATTGACGAACGCCCCGCCGACAAGGAACAAGATATTGTTCGTGTTAAGTGTCATTTTGGTCCCGTCAAATATAAGGTCATACATTGTGCCCTCGATAACCTTAAGCAACGCCTGTTGGATTGATTCACCTTTACTGCGGTTGACACCTGTAACAAGTTTGTCGATTTCGTCGATGAACACCATACCGCGCTCGGCCTTTTTGGGGTCGCCCCCAGCCTGACGCACAAGATTGATTAGCACATCCTCGATAGCCTTACCCATGTTGTCGGAGGTAACGATAACTGTGGCGTCCGCCATAGCAAGGGCGGCTCCCAGCATCCTGGCAAGTGTTTGAATGATATATGTTTTACCTGAACCAGTAGGTCCAATCATCATGACGTTACTTTTTTTAATTTCGATGCCGTCGTCAACGCCCGTATAATTGATTCGTTTGTAATGGTTATATACGGCGACACTTAAAACCTTCTTGGCGTTTTCTTGGCCAACAACGTATTGGTCAAGGTGAGCGCAAATTTCGGCAGGTATCGGGAGTTTCTTCTCGTCCATATAAACAGTATCTTATATTTAAGACTTGTTGACAAGCACTTTCATAAGTGCGACCCGTCCGTGGTTTCCGTGGATGCGGAAGGTAACATTTGTTTCGCCGCTTTCAAGATTGCTTCCTGTTGTTGCGTCTATATATGTGACAATACCACCATCGCTTAAAAAGTACATTCTTGCTTCACCTTCGTGCGCCTTAAGGTCTTGGATTTCGTCTTTGCTCATGGCCTCGATTTCTTCTTTGTCCTCGTAGCCCATTTTTTTGTATTTGCGTGTGGTGGCGTTGCCTGGTTCGACTTCCGTCCAACCATAGCCCTTTATAAGCGTGCCGTCGCCCTTTTTCAAATCATCACGTGTAAAGTAAAAGTTTTTCCCTAAAAATTCTGGGTTCGTTTCAAAGAATTTTGCAAAATCGAACTCGACGTCTATCGTGTCGGAAGCAACATCAATTTTGATTGTTTCTTCGTGCATGGCCGTGGGCAGGGCAGCGCTTTTGTCCCAGTTTTCATCGAACGAATAAATACTTATGTCGTCTGCAGTAATCTTAATCTGTTTCGACCCGCACCCAGTCAATACTGTGGCGCAAACGCTTATCGAAATTAAACATAGTGCTAAAGTTGCAATTTTCGTCAATTTTCTTATCATTGCAATATAGTTTGCATTTCCACCAAATTTATACTATAGTATACTGTGAATACTTTGAACAAGATTATTGTTTTCACCGCAATTCAGGGCCTTATTTGGACAATGGTCATTTTTTCGTATGGTCTTGGTTTTTTTGCAAAGGCATTCCCCGAACAAATGGCGGCTTTTTATGATACTGTGGGCAATCCTCAAATGGCCGCAATGTATCACGGCCGTGTTTATGATAAACACAAAAGCCCCGAAAATTTGTATTATGCTTTGTCCAAAAGTATCGATGCTCAAAACAACAGGGCAATTATAAAATACGGCGACATGTGGTTCGCGTCGGGTTATCATTACAACCGTGACCGAGTCACCAAGAGTGTCGACGATTACCTTATGCAAACCGTAGTAGCGCAATTCAATGGCGACGAACTTGCATACGTTGTTGGAACCGTTTGCAACGAAGATGACAGGTTACGCAGAAAATATATCCGAGCATTGCTTGAAACAGGCAGTCAAGAAAATTACGAAAAAGCCGTTAATGTTTTCATGGCGGCCTTGATTGTCGATAACTTGCAATCCCCAAGTTATGCAATCTTGGAATTCTCGGCCGACCCGACCCTTGACGGAGTATTTGAAACGTACTACATAAACTTTTCTTTACGGTTTTATGATGTGTATAGTGCTGAAAATACTGACTCGTCGCCGTTGGAATTTTACAAACCCGCCACTTTTGTGGAATTTGCTATGGATTGGTTTAACGATGCACGAAATGCGAACTGACTATGATAAGGCAATTCTTGTCGGTGTAGGACAGGGTAGCGATTATATTGACCTTTCGGAACTTGAAAGCCTTTGCCAAACATGTGGCATAGTTACCGTAGGCCAAATCACTCAACATATCAAAGACCCCGATGTTACCTATTATATAGGAAGCGGAAAAGTCGACGAAGTACACGCGCTTGTGCAAGAAACAAAAGCAACAGTTGTCGTATTTGATGTCGAACTGTCGGGCAGTAAGGTGCGTAACTTGGAACAAAAACTTGGCGTAGCGGTGCTGGACCGGAGCAAAGTAATCTTGGATATATTTGCGTCCCGCGCCCAATCGGCCGAGGGCAAATTGCAGGTCGAACTTGCGCAACTTAAATATAATTTGCCACGCCTTGCGGGAAACAGCGGACTTCTTGCCAAGATGAAAAACTCTGTGGGCATGCGAGGGCCAGGTGAAAAGAAACTTGAACTTGACCGCCGAAAAATCCATGACGAAATTAACGCTCTTGAAAAGAAACTTGAAAAGTTAAAACAAACCCGCGACCTGTCGCGAAAACAGGCTGGCTCGAGTGGCAAGTACGCCGTCTGTCTTGTCGGTTATACAAACAGTGGCAAGTCGACCCTGCTTAACACTATGGCCAAAACCCAGGAATATGCCGAAGACAAACTGTTCGCGACGCTTGACCCAAAGACTGCACGGGTGTTCTTGGGCGACGATGTTCAAATACTGCTTACTGATACCGTGGGCTTTATCGACAGGTTACCGCACGAATTTATCCGCGCCTTTGAAAGCACCCTTGACTCGGTGCGATACGCGGATTTGCTTTTGCATGTCGTGGATGTATCAAATCCGCACCATGAACAACAAATTGCGGTCGTGAACGAGGTTTTGAAAAAAATCAACGCATCCAAGATCCTCACGATTATGGTCTATAACAAAATTGACAAAGGCATTGCCCCAAAAGGCGGTGTCGGAATCTCTGCGAAAAACAACGAAAATATTGATTGCCTTAAAAGTGAGATTGTGTGTATACTAAAAGATGAAAATCACAGTATACGGCGGGACAAATAACAAAGAATATACTCCCAAACAAATGCAGGCTTGCGAAAAGTTGGGCGAGTACCTTGGCAAAAGCGGTGCAACGGTTCTGACGGGTGCATGTCGCGGGTTTCCATACTATGTGGGGAAGGCCGCAATCAAGCATGGCGCAAAAGTCTTGGGTTATACTCCGGGCATGAATTTGGACGAGCACATAAAGGTCTATGACTTTCCGACAGACGGCGTAACAGACTTGGTATATCCAAAAGTAAAATATCCGACGATGAGCGAATCATTTTTGCGACGCTCTATGGACATGACTCCCTTCTCGGATGTGGTCATTGCAATGGGCGGAAGTTGGGGGACGTTCGGGGAACTTCTTATGTCCTTTATGCTAAAGCGCACAATCATCTTAATCGAAGAGTTTGAAGGCGCGGTAAAAGCCTTCGAAGACGCGTACGATTTCTTTGGCGCACGCGATATAAATCCCGCCGTGCACAATGGTGCAAAAATCATTAAGGTAAAAACAGTTGACGAATGCATACAAAAAATGTCAAAATTGAAGGTATGAAAAAATTAACAGGAATTGTTTTAAGTCTTGCCGTAATCTTGTGCGGTGGGCTGTTTGGATTGCTTTCAAATTCGAAAGTGGCTCTGCGCGTAAACGCTGTAACGGACTCTTTGGGCCCGATTTCAATCATGTATTATGACACTAATCTAATATCTTCAACCGCCCAAGAAGAAGTCGTATCAAAAGACGGTTTCGTGGGTTTCAACCAATACGGCACAAAGTTATCGAACGAGACCTATGCCAACTGCTTCGGCGCAATCGAGGGCACCAGCGGAACATTTTTTGTAAATTCAACGGCGGATATTATCCCAAACAGTGACGGCAGGCTTTTTCGCGTTGAATACTTAACTTCACTTGATTCCGCGACGCAAAGACCCGAGGTCCAATTCGCCGCCAAACGTGTTCTTCGTGATGCGGCATTATCCGCACTTAACGTCGCTGTACTTGCATACGGCGCGGCCGCGGACGCATACCATACGGTCGACATCGATTACCAACATGAACTTCTTGAAAATCCAAGCGCACCCGAACCAGCCGAATTGGCTGGGTTGAAAGCCACTATGGACGCAAAAAAGATTCTCAAGGATGATGCAGAGACTGCGTTAGGTAATACGCCTTTGAAAATCAGACAAGCAACCGTAATCAGTCCTACAAGCCGTAGTTTCACGGCGAAATTAGAATTCGATGAAATGGGCGTTTACTTTTTAACAATCCGTACTTCTGGTGATGTTGATACAACTTTTGCGATGGTTGTAAAACGTGCAGCGACAAGTTTCAAATCGGAATTCATCCAAAGCACGCGATTCGGAAGTGATAAAACATTTATTAACGTACTTTCTAATTTGTTTGGTGCAGACGACGAAATCATAATCGAACCCCGTTTCGCGAGCGGTTACAACGGCACTGGAATCGCGGCAAGCGTAGAATTTAAAACTGGCGCAACACTTTTTTGCGCGGTCGGCGACGATAAGGATACATTAAAAGCAACCGAATTCCTTGAATACAAAGGTTATGTTTCAAAAGCGGAATCCGAAACGGGGAATCCACAAATCTCAATCGGCCGAAAAGTTGTTAATGGCAAACCTGTCCCCATTAAAAACGGAACATACACAATAACAATTCAGGTACAGTACAAGGCCTTCGATAACGTCCAAGCCAATGGTACTGCCTACAGCGCACCAACGGATGCGAAGACCACTACATCAATCACGGCGACGATTATTTTTGGCGACTCTCCCAAAGGTCCAATGCCTGCCTTTTTAGTAATACTTATTTGTATCGGAGCCTTGGGTGGCCTTGCTGGAGTATGGTGGCTTTCAAGCCAGTTTATCAACATGGGGCAATCACACGACATCCGCAAAAAACGCGAACGTGAAGACCGTGCACGCATCGCCCGCGAGGCAAACCTACAAAAAATGCGCACTTCGCCCTCGCAATATGCGCCCAGTGGATCTCCTACTGACGATGCCCCGCAAAACTAGTCTATACAAAAACATTTTAACATCTATATAGGGTATGGGGCCTGCACTGGCGGTTTTACTCTTTGTATTCGGATTGTTCGCCATTATCAAGGGTGGCGATGTTCTAGTACGCTCGGCACTTGACCTTAACAGGCTTACAGGCATCAACCAAGTAATCATCGGTGCTACATTCGTGTCAATCGCGACGACATTGCCCGAGGTTTTTGTATCAATCTTCGCCGTGGCACGTGGTAACCAAGGCATCGCGGTAGGTAACGCCTTTGGGGCGATGATTACCAATATATCGCTTATATTGGGGCTGACACTCGCGTTCACCGCCACGACAATCAGGCGACGCGAAATCTTGACCAAGTCGATATTTTTATTGCTTACCACCATGGTTGTTTTTTTGTTCAGCCTTAACCTACTTGTCTCGTGGTACGAAGGCGTCACCCTTCTTGGCGTGTTTGTGGCCTTCCTGTTGTTGAACGCGCATGAATCAAAAAAGCATCCTGAACAACTTTGCGAAATTAACCCCGATTATTGTGCTCCTGGCCGTTCGTCTTGGCCAAAGATAATACTTGGCTTTATCGCAGGCCAAGTAATGCTTTGCGTGGGTGCGTTCATGCTTGTCGAAAACGGGGAAGAACTTGCCAACATATTCGGAATCTCGGAAACTGTGATAGGTTTTACTGTTATCGCGGTTGGCACAAGCCTTCCCGAACTTACAACTGCGATTGCAAGCATCCGACGGGGAAGCGGGGGACTTGCAATCGGTAACGTTGTCGGAGCGAATGTCATAAGTTGTACCTTGTTGTTCGGAATATGTGGCATCATGGGCGACGTCAAAGGCGACTCGTTGCCCTTGTCGCGCCAAACCGTCTTCGTAGTAATCCCAGTCTTATTCGCAATGACGCTTGTCGCGGTCTTGCCCGTTTTGTTCAAACATCGCGCTTATCGATGGCAGGGTATCGCCGCACTTGTACTATACGGAGCCTTCGTCACATATCTATTTTGTGTCCAGCCCCTTTAAGCGCCGTTTCGCCTCGCCCGAACTTTGTCCACAAATGTGGATACCTTTGTGGATAACTGACAGATATATTATATTTTCTTTATCATGAATAATTCAAGGTCAACAAAGGTCGGACGGCCGAACATTGTGACTTCTATGGTACATTTGCCTGCCGAAGCGTTGACCTGCGTTACAACTGCTGTTTGACCTGCCAAGTTCCCGTCGACTACGTGAACTGTATCGCCAACTTCGACTCGCGTTACAATGTGGTTTACTTTCTTTTCAAGTTTTAAATCGTTTACCTCTTTGGTGGAAAGGGGCAGTGGCCTGCCTTTGGGTCCAACAAAGCCCGTGATGCCGTTGGTTCGTGTGATTGTATGCCAAATGTCGTCACCGTAAATCATTTTGACAAACATGTATGACGGCATTGTCTTGTTTGGCATCAAAACCTTTTGCCCGCGCTTTTCAACAACGGTGTCTTCTTGGGGAATAAAGATTTCGAAAATACGGTCCTCAAGTCCTTCCTTTTTTATAACCTTTTCCAAATTGTCCTTTGCGACAACTTCATAGTTCGAATAAGTATGCAAAACATACCATTTCGCCGCTTCGTCAAGATTCTTTATGTCTTTTTCCATTACAACTCCTTTGTCAATAATTTGAATAATTCGGTAAGACCGAAATTGATTCCGAATAAAACAACCGCAAAGACCAAAACAACACCCAAAACAACGCCTGTTTGTTTGAATGCTTGACCCGCGGTCGGCCATTTAACACGCTTAAGTTCGCTGAACAAATCCTTGAAGCGTTGACCGAATCTTGGCTTGTCGGCTTTTTCCTTTTTAACTTTTTCTTTGCGTTTGGCTTTTTCTTCTTTGATTTCTTGCTTTATTTCTTCTTTGGTGGGTTCAACCTTGACCTTCTTTTCTTGAAGGCCACCTGTTTGGGTTTTAAACTTTTTGCTGTTACCCGCCATTATTATTTTGTTTCCTTGTGGGGAGTATGCTTACGGCAAAAACGGCAGTACTTGTCCATTTCCAATCGTTCTGCATCGTTCTTTTTGTTTTTTTGCGTTGTGTAAGTAATTTGCTTACATTCCTGACACGCGACTTGGATATTTACCCGTGCGCCCTTTGATTTCTTTGCCATGTTGAAGATTATATCCAAAGCATTTGACAATGTCAAGGTTTTGGTATATAATAAAGCAATGAATAATAAGTTACTTTGGATTTTGTGCGAACAAGCAAGTCGACAAAATTTGCAAAATGAAGCCAAACAGCGTGGCGTAAACTATAAAACGGTTTTGACCAACAACATCGAGTTCGCGGGCGATGCAATGATGTATAATTATGAACCTATCAAGGCCGAGGAGTTGCCCGACTATGTGCTTCTTCAAAGCAACATCGGAATCGAAAAGCGCGCCCGTCGCTATTTCGAAGAAAACAACATCCGTGTCACGGAAAACCCCGAGGTCGCCTTTAATCGAACCGCGCCTAAAAAAGGCAAACTTTCTTTGCAAAGTGAAAAAACAATGTTACAATAACGCATGAATCTTGAAAATTTGGACAGCGTAGTCGATTTCATAGTCGAAAAGAACTTAATAGAAAAAGGCGACACGGTCGGTATAGGCGTAAGCGGTGGGGAAGACAGTATGGCCCTACTGCACTTTTTGAATTCTTTGAAAAAGCCCCTGGGTATCGAGATTGTCGCGGTCAACATCAATCATAATGTCCGTCCCAACAGTCGTAAGGACAGTTTATTTGTGCAAAAGTATTGCTCGGACAACAAAATTGCTTATGTATGCCACAATGTCGATGTCCCGTCTTTTGCCCGCCAACATAAAATGGGAATCGAACAGGCTGCGCGCATCAAACGCTATGAAGGCTTTGGGCTTGCGGTCAAAAAGTACAAACTTACCAAATTCGCCGTCGCCCACCACCAAAGCGACCAAGCCGAAACCATATTGCTTCATATATTCCGTGGCGCAGGCGTCGCGGGAGCAGGTGGCATGGACCTTGCACACACTTTCTTAAGTAATGTCGAAAACTGCCCGCTCATCCGCCCGTTCCTTGAAACCCAAAAGGCCGACCTTATCGCCTATAACTATCGTAACCAGGTTCCCCACGTTCAAGACGAAACCAACGAAGACGACAAATATGCCCGCAATTTTTTACGGAACCAAATAATACCCATGCTTAAAAAAGAATGGCGTAGTGTCGAAAAAAATATCGTCGAGTTTGGCCGAAGTTGCCGAAGCGACGACGATTACATAAACGGCCTTGTGAACATGGACGCGTTGCTTGGTGACGAAAATCACGTTCGCGTGCCTCTTAACTTCTTTGCCTTAAGATACCCCATGATTTCACGCATTTTGTTGGCGGCGCTCGGCATGCTTGACGCGCGCGAAGACATCGAAAAAAAACACATTGACATGATTTTGACGCTTGCTGCAAGCGGTGAAAACGGAAGTCGCCTGGACTTGCCCAACGGCCTGTACGCAATCAAGGAATACGAATACATGGCAATCGTCCGACGGGTGGCTTCCGCCAATGATAACAAGGTCTACTCTTTCAAGGTCGGCAAGACCAACTTCTCGGGCTTTGGCACAATCATTGTTACAAAGACAATCTCGCACAAAGACGCCCTTTCGCGCGGTCTTATGGTCATCGATGTTGACAAACTTCCGCGCGCCGCAAAGTGGCGTACCCGTCGCGAGGGCGATGTGTTCACAAAGTTTGGCGGAGGTTCGAAAACCCTTAACGCATTCTTTATCGATAAAAAAATCCCCGCGCGCCTGCGTGACAAGTTGCCCGTTCTTGCATTTGGCAAGGACGTGTTCGCGGTTGCTGGAATCGAAATCTCCGACCGCGTGCGCACCGACCGCGAAACCTTACAGGCCTATGTGTTGGAGTTCGTAAAGGATTAACATGGCACGCGAATTTAAGCATGTTGGATTAACCTTTTTAATCGGCTTCGCAGTGTTTTTCCTTGGCAACTTTATAACAAGCACAAAAGGGCTTATTGAATACGATGCTGACAGTGGCGAAACTGCTCTGCCTATGGATAAAGTTTGTATCGCGATAATGGTGATTACTGGAATTGCTTTTTCTTTATGTATGATGGGAATCCTGCGGATTTGGGTTAAAACGTTGCGAAAAAAGAAGCAAGAGAAAGCCTATGTTTTGGGGCCTACCAAGGATTGATATGGCGCAAATTATCGGCAAGTGTCCAAAAAAAAGAATCTGACATGGGCGAAGGCATTGCCCTTGTCACATTGGAATCGGTGGCCAATCCAGAACTTGGAATTTTTGTAGGCGTGTTAAGCATGGCATTATTTTTCTTTTGGAATCTTAAGTCAAAAAGGGCAACATATGCGATTTTGGGTTTTGTTTCTAAAGAAAACATGACGGCAGTATGGATATGTTTTGGTGTGGGCATGCTTTCATTATTAAGAGTCGCATTTGACATATATTTGCTGCCATGCTAACTTGTATTTGTGATTCAAGCATACAACGTATCATTACAATATGGAAAGCGCATTCTGTTCAAAGACGTTAACCTAAAGTTCACGGCGGGGGAGTGTTATGGTATAATCGGCGCCAACGGAAGTGGCAAGTCGACCTTTTTGAAAATTTTGGCGGGCGAGATTACCCCCAACAAAGGCGAGATCGTCATTGAAAAGCGCAAACGAATGTCGGTACTCGCCCAAGACCAAAATGCGTTCAACGCGCTGACGGCCCTTGAATGTGTCATAGGTGGCCACGAAAAACTTTACAAGTTATTAAAGGAGCAAGAAACCCTATATGCCCTTGGTGAAAATTTGACGGATAAACAAGGCGAAAGGCTTGCGGACATAATGAACGAATTTGCGGAGTTAAACGGCTGGGAGGCCGAATCCGACGCGGCGTCGATGTTGGACGGTATGGGCATCAAGCCCGAATTGCATCGAAATTTGATGCGCGACCTTGACCCGAAGTTAAAAGTCAAAATCCTGCTTGCCCGCGCACTGTTTGGGAACCCAGATATACTGGTCATGGACGAGCCCACCAACAACCTCGACCTTGCGTCCGTCCACTGGCTTGAAGATTTTTTACTCGATTTCCATAATACTGTCATCATCGTAAGCCACAACCGCCACTTTTTGAACAAAGTCTGTACCCACATTTGCGACGTTGATTACAGCCAAATCAATATGTTCGTGGGCAATTATGACTTTTGGTATGAAACAAGCCAATTAATATTGCGCCAACAAAAAGAAGCCAATAAAAAAGCCGCAGACCGCGCCGAAGAATTAAAAGCCTT
>JAIRQZ010000025.1 GCA_031256235.1 Christensenellaceae bacterium
TTAAGTTCAAAATTTAAAGTTGTCAACTTCACAGATGATTTTTATCACGTCATTTAATTATTTTCAACTGTTTCGACAAAAATTGTTGGCAGGGGGTAAGTGAATCGAACACTTACAAGCAGTTTTGGAGACCCTACCCGACTTTCCATACCACATTATGCGGTATGTTTCAATATAAATCAACCACAATATTTTGTGGTTTTACAAAGTTTTTTGCGTTTGACCCAAATTCTGACCCAAAAACTTTACGCACAGCGCAAGGCCTTTTTCATCATGCACCCATGGTCATATGCCTTTCCAAAACGATGTAAGTTGGCGGTTGAAGCCGTCACGGATTTCGGTGATGAAACTGTTGATTTTTTTTTTTTTCTTTGGGATAGAGTTGGATATGAGATTTCAAACGAAGCGGGAACGAGAACGAGAACAAAACGCATTACAAACAAGTGCTCATGAACAATACAAATTTTTCAAGAAAACGTTAGTATGGAACATATTCACATCCATAATATCGTATTTGTTGATAATTACGGTACTATTGCTTAATTACTACTATGAACAAGGAGATTCAAGAGTTGGATGGATAACTATTTGCATAGTAGGTCTACTAATAGGGTCTATTTTTAGTATCGGACGAATGGCACACGACATACGGCAATTTGTCCGTGCAAAAAAACTAATTAAGGAATAAACCCATATCCCTGTTTCTCGATTTGATTGATGTTTCATCATATAACTTTTTCATAATGTTAGATACGATAATACCCGCAGCAATGCCACCTACTATTCCACCTACGGAAGCACCGCCCAAAATTGCCAAACCAACTAATACCCCTGAAATAATTGAATACGCAATATCACAAGTTGTCAAAAGCCATATTTGCCCTTTTGGTATATTGTAGGCTTTATTCCTAAACGATGTAAGTTGGCGGTTGAAGCCGTCACGGATTTCGGTGATGAAACTGTTGATTTTTTTTTTTCTTTGGGATAGAGTGAGATATGAGATTTCAATCAAAGTGGGATTATGAACGCGAACAAAAGATTTTGCAAAAAAGTTTGCCAGAGCAACACAAATATTTCAAAAGAATGTTCCGCTGGGGTATTGTTGGAATAATAATCGCATGGCTTCTCGCAGGCGGTTTAGTATTTCTTTTTTCCACAAACGAATCTAAAACTGTGTTTTATGTGATGACTTTTTTCGTTAGTGTTATATTATTTCTATCAACAATAGGCATTGTATTTGAACTGGTACGTTTCTCAAAAGAGATAAAGCGAACTAAACCTTAACGTTTATTAACTACTGCTCTATTGTACGATTCAGTCATACAGTATGCTATACCCATGCCAACAAATGCACCAAGCACTGGTCCAGCAACTGGTATTAGCGAAATCGTGGCCGCTACCGTAACAGATGCAATTAATGTTAATGCCGAGTACGTTATATCTGCAAGTGAATAAAGCCATTTTTTGCTCCTTGAGAAATTCGGGTTTGTGAAATTGCTTACTAAAACTGAAAGTACATTTAAGCCAAAAGTTATACCTGTAAGAACTCCACCAACCTTACCTAATGTTTTGCCAATTGATTGTACTTTTTCGAATGTCGCCGAGAAAACACCGAAAGTATCATCAAGGTAACCAAAGATATTGTTGGCAGTATTTAAACTTACTTTCGACCCAATGGCATACCCATAAATGCCACCAGTTACCGCACAGAACACACCGCCGACAACCACGCCAAGTATCCCGCCAGTCGCAAAACCTGCAACCGCGCCCATTATACCGCCGACAATAGCACCAATGGTAGTTGTAATCCCACGCCATAGATTTTTCCAAAATCCTCGGCCACTTTCGTCGATATTCATAATCGGATTGTTTCCGCAATAAGAGAACAGGTTCAATCCATTGATTTCGTTCGGCCGTAATTCATCCAGTATATCCATGTTGATAAAGCGGGCGGTTGAGCAATCATACCAACGTGATTTCAAGTAATACATTCCGACGGCATGGTCAAAGTAATATCCGCGGTACAAGATTGGATTAAGTTCCGCGATGCCATTTTCGTTTTTAACGATTTCAAAATTGCCAAATGCGTCGTATTTGTATTCAGCGACAACAGTTCCGTCGTTGTCAAACACGTGCGTCACATCACCCATGATGTTTTTGCGGTAATGGTATGAAGTGTTGTTTAACGTGAACCCCGAGATTCCGTTGTCGCCATATACGTATCGGATTTCCTTGCGCTGCGCCGTGCAATATGCGTCGTCGGCGGGATATTCGCCCAATTCGACGCCACATGTTTCAACCGACCGCGTTTCCCCCAGCAACCTGTCACCCGCCCAGTAGTATTTTGTTGTCACTTCACCGCGTTGTTTGGTGATGCGTAAACCGTTGGCGTTGTATTTGAATTCCACATCATCAAACCGCACCAAATTTCGGAAGTCCCATCCCAAATTTTTGTCACGATACAAGGACGGGTTGCTAAGTTTGTCATATTCGCACAGTTCACTGTTGTACGACACCAACTTGTCACCATTGTATCGGTACTCAGTGATGTCATCACCGTTTTTGCGGTACAAGATATTGCCGTTGTTGTCGTACCCGATTTCCGTGTCATTCTCACGTGTTAATCGGCTCAATTCATCGTATTCGTAGCTTGCAAGTTGTCGGTTGAAGCCGTCACGGATTTCGGTGATATTGCCGCGGTCGTCGTATTTGTATCGAACTCGGTCGTTGCCATTGGTAACACTTGATACAAGGTTCGTGGCATGGTCGTCGCGTTGTACATATGTAACCTTTTGGGCTTCGATTGGGTTCTTGATTGATGTAACCCTGCCGAGCGTGTCTTTGGTAACTGTTTCATCGGTAGCGGGCAGAACTTGGCCATGGAGTTTGTACACTGTGTCGAATTCCAAGTCGTCGTTCAGTTCGTTGGTTACACGGGCTTCGCCGTCGGAGGTTGCGACTACATTGCCGTCCTTGTCATATGTGTAGTTCGTTACCTTGTTGGTCGTGTAATCGACGGTGGATATCAATTTGTCGTCCTTGTCGTATTGGTTGGATACAAAGGGCGCGCCGTTGCGGGTGATTGCGGTTTCTTTGCTGAATTTGTCAAAGGTGGTTTGGAACACGTCACCATTGGCATACGTCGCGGTGGTTGTGTTTTCGCCGTATTCAAATGTCACATATGGTTCGCCGCCGACTTTGATTGATGTTTTGCGGCCTTGAGCGTCATATGTGTACTCGTAGACCGTTTCCCTTGATGTAAGTTTCACAAGGTTCTCGCCGTCGTATTCAAACAAGGTGTTGTTTGGTTCACTGTCCGCACTTTGCGAGATTGCCATTACGCCATCGGTGTGTGAGTCGGTGCCAACCGCCAATTTGTCGTCCAAGGTTGCTTGCTCGCTGTAGAACTTCGCCGTGGGGTTGGATTTGTGATATGTGAATGACTTTGTGGCACTGCCCTTTTCGTCGTATATGGTTTCGGATATCATGCCCTCGTAGTCGGTCGTTCGAATAAGTTTGTTTTGTTTGTTGTATTCGTACTTTTGCCATGCGACAAGTTTTTCGGGGGCGTTGTCTTTGATTTCATATGATTCTTCCAAAACCAAGTTGTCATTGTCGTATTCATAGGCCTTGCGATTTGTAGTGCGAACTTCGCCGTCCTTGGCGCCGTCTGTGTGTTTTTCAATGGTCTTTTCGCTGTACCACTCGCCTATTTTTTGACGGTTGTCATTAAGCGTAACATATGACCAATCGTCCGTGATTGATTGAACGCTCGATAATGTGCGTGCACCATTTGCACATACAAACTCCGAAATGGTTGCGGTAATGTTCAAACCGACAAGGCTTGTTTTTTGTTGTACGAACTCGTAGTTGTCACTCAAGTCGTACATTGTAAGTGCCTTGGAATGCTCGGCAAGCAGTTCATTGTCAGAATTAAAGTAACATGCAAGTTTCGCGCCTGTTTTCACATCAATGACGCGAGTTTCTCCGCCAAAATACTCGATTTGAGTTGTGTCGTCAAATCGTCGTATCGACGTCGGCTTGTTCGCAGTATATGTGATGTTTGTGTTGCCAACTTGGTTAAGCAGCGGGCCTTGATATCCAAAGGTAATTTCGTTGTCGTTGTATATGACCTTTGTTAACAAGTCACCTGTGTATCCAAACTTTGTTTTGCGATTTTGGCAATCAATGATTTCGGTAAGTTTGCCGTTTGATTTCGAATAATTAAACCGAATTTCCTTGTCCTTGTCATCGACGATTTTTACAATACGACCGTTTTCATAAATGATAGCGGCTTGGTTATCATGATTATCAAAAATCGAAACCAAACTACCCGCTTTATTAAAGCCATACACAATGCCGTCTTGCGAAATGTAATTCACTGGGATGCGCTCTGTTAAAAGGCCTAACATGTAACTTTTATAAGCAATCATTGTTTGTACGGTTTCAATGTCTGATTGTGCTCGTGCAACTATTCTAGTAAAGTGAGCGTCTTGTTGGAGATTTTTGACTGTCATGTATTCTTCTTGCAATGCAATAAGAGTGCTTTTCTTGGCCATCATCGTTTTTTGGTCTGCCCAACTTTTGTTTTCCATTGCCATTGATAATTCATTAATCTTTTGTGATAAGCGCTCTATCTTATCATTAAATTTTTGTTGGAATAAAGCCAGACCTTTCGTTCTATGATTACTGTTATCATTCCAAACAATGTCAGCGGAAATATGGTCTGCCATTCTCCCATCTGTGTCATTATAAGTAAAACCTTGATTATTGTAGTTCATATCAAATGAAGTGCCTACCCACCACTCCATATCAGAAGTAATATTGCTTGATGTTATTCGATTTATTAAAGTCCTATCAAGTTTCCTTAACAATTCTTGATATCTTTCTTTTATCGCGAGCATGTATTCTTGTCGTTTGGCAATAGTCATACTATTTACATTTGTGACTGCATCAAAAATTTGTTTCGGAGTATAACTGTTATTTTTAATTGAAATAAGTGTAGTGTCACTAGTCGTGTCGAACGGCGCGATAATCACAAACTTTTCCAACTCTATTGATTTACCCTCAATTTGCTTTTGCATTTCTCTTAACGGACTTTCCAAAAGCGAATACTCCAAGTCCTCTTTGTGACGAGTAAGATTTTTGATTTCTTCTTCCAACTTTACGACTTCCTCGTGCCGTGTTTCGTGGCGTTCTCGACCTTTGAAATTCTTCAAGTCCGTGTGTAGGGTTAAACCGCTCTTGGTGCGGACTTGGGCGAAGACTTCTTTGCTCAACAACGTACCCGCTTTTTTGCACGTCAACTTGCCGTCAAAGCCAATTTCAATGTCGGCGGATTTAAGGTCAGTGAATATCTTAATGTCTTTGCCGTTCTCGGTTCCCCAGTAATAGTAACGCTCCTTGAATCGGTGCTCAGTGCCGCTTGCATCGGTAAGTTTCCACTTTGTATCATCACCGTCGCGATGTGTTAACGTCTGGTGCAAGTTCAATTTAAACCCCCTGCCGTATGTCGTGTCGGTGTCGTTAAGGGCGCGGTTTGACGCATAAACATGCGAAATCGAAATCGGCAGTATTGACGAGTCCGACCTCGTGTCCTCGTGTACGAATTCAAGGTTGCCTGTCGCAAGGTCTATCCCTGCGTTGCCTGCACGACCTGCGTTGATTGAATGATATTTTTTCATGTGTTCTCCTTAAAGCCAAATTTTTGATATTGCTTGAATTTCTTTTTTGATTTCGGCTTTTTCTTTTGTCGTGGATTTGATGTTGACTTGCTTTGTCAGCGCGACAAGTTCCTCGATTTTTTCGCTTACTTGGATTTCCTTGAATGGGATACGATTTGATAACGCGAACTGGTTTGCCTTGGTCATCACATACGCCTTTTTTTCAAGACCTGTATATGACGTGAACTTTTCGGCTTCACGGATAAAAGGCAGGACTGCGTTTCCAATTTTGATTGCTTGTTCAAGAGCCTTTTTTGCTTTGACACTTTTAATTGTTTTCATAACAAAGGTCAGAACGGTAATAAACAACCCAAGCGAAGTGCCCGCAAGTGACAAGATAATTTCAATGTTTTTCAATTTCGCGCAACCTCATTACAATTTGTGCAAATCGTTGTTTGTTTTGTTCAAAGTCGTCGCGCGACATGCCGTATGTGACCTGTTCAATGCGCTCTTTGATTTTGATAATTTCCTGTTTTAATGACATATACTCGGCCTGCAGTCTTTGTTCGTTCAACTGCTCTTCAGTTGGATACACAATGACAGGACTACCGTTTTTATCGATTACATCAAGGCCTTTCATGTTTGCCGTGCGACATTGTTCAAAGACTTCGTCACTTATCATAACTCGGTCATTTGTTATTGATTGTTCATCAAAAAAACCATTTTTCCAAAATTTCATTTTATTTACCTCCATTTTCCAAACACAGAAACAATAAAGCCTGTGTTTACAGACGAATATAATCGCACTCCCGTATAATTAGCGCCACTTACAACAGTTCCTCTATGCCACCAGAAGCCCTCGTTAGATGTACCCTCATTGGAACTTCTTGTTACTTGAACATGAATGTTATTAAATTGTCCGCCTTGTATATTTTTAGGAACAGGTCTGGGAAGATTTAGTATCATGTTCCCAGCAACACCTGTGTTCGGGGCTAAGACATAATTTGTGTTATAATGGGCTTCGAATGTTCCGTCACTGTAATATTTTGCCCATGCCATTACCTCATCCGAGCCATAATCGTGAACAATAAACTTACCATTAGTTACCGCATTGCTGTCTACGTTCGATAAATTCAAGTCCGCTTTGTTATGAATTTGGATTTGCGGGTCAGATGTGAAAACGACATCAGTAGGAACACTGTTCACCTTTACAGTGGTTTTACTTTCGGCTATCTGACGAATAGCATTGATTTGGTTTTGTGGATTCGAGTCGAACTCAACTGTGGGCGCAGCAACATTACCAATCATGACCGTTGTGTTATTGTTTATCCCACAGATTTCTTTTGCCGAGTCAATAAATTTAGCGGGAGGAACAATCCATGTTTCACCGTTCGATAACGTGACTATTTGCGTTCTTGTAGCGTCTGCACCTGGTAAAATATCATCTTTTCTCTGTTCGAACGAGATACTGTCGTCATCTCGCCAGTTGCCTTTGTTAAGGTTCTCGGTGTTGATGGGCGTGCCCTCGCGTATGACACCACCCTCGGCTTTTTCAATGGTAACAAGAATCTGCGGTTCACCTTGGATTGGTACACCGTTTTCATCAACTTTTACAAGCCACTTTCTGTTCGTGAATTGTACTTCCCTGTTTTTAAATTGCATGTTTCCTCCTTTGTGCGTATCCCACGATACAACACAACAAAAAACTCCAACAGTCCAAAAAATGAACTGTTGCGACAGCACTCTTCATTTGACATGACATAATCTTTCTGCTAACAAATCAATTTTCTTTATATAGCGTTTTAAGGTACTTATTGTAAGGTATAGTCTTTCTGCAATTTCTTCGTTCGTGAGTTTTCCGTCTGAAATTGTGTTTAAAACATCAAGATAATTCGTGCCTTCGTCTAAATCTCTTATTCTGTAATATCTTTGAAGTATTATTACAAGTTTACGTTTTTTTTTCGCCGTGGACGATGTCCAAGAATCTTTTTCGTTTATTCATGCAAAATGATACCACGCGAAAATATCTGTTTGTCATTTTTTGTCGAAAAAAGATTTTAGATTAAGGCTTTTTTTTCATCATGCCCGCGGTAATTTTGGAGCCTGCTTAACTTCAAGGCGTTTTTTATCTTTCGAGTTTAGTGTCGAAATTGCGTTGACTCCTGTTTCTTTTTCAAATTCATCTTTGGCCGTATTTGCGACCCTACCACCGCGCATTGCGATTGAAATATTGTGCCCCATTGTTTCGGGCTGCTCCGATTTTGATATTGCTGTTGTTGTAACCTCAGCAAGCATATTTAGCACCAATTCGATGTTTGTCATATTATCGCGTAGATTCTCTTTTTTAAGGCTTTTAAGGTCTTTGTATTCTTGTACAGTAAGCCCACTCCATGCTTTCGTCATTTCGTTGGTTAAAATTGCGTAGTCCTTTTCTGTCACACCGCGGTTTTGCCATTCGTCAGTTAATTCTTTGCGCATGCGTATTGTTTGAAGGCGTTGATTCACCCATCCCTCTGTGTAACCCTTTTGTCTATACATATCGGCGGCTCGCATAATTGCTTTTTCGGGGTCCGCGATTTCATCCAAGTGGTCACTGCCGACTTGTGCAAGCCATAACTTAAACGGTTCGGCCTTTGGAGATGGAACTGACTGGACAAGACGCAATATGCCTTTTGTGTCAAGCACATCGGTTTCGCGCATTTTTCCATCTTCGGCTTGCATCTTCAACTGGTTACAAAATGTAACCAATTCGCTTCCTTCAACCTTAAGACGACTTTTCAAAACTTTCCAGTAATTTCGTGCGCCGTCTTGTGTTGGTTGTTCAGTTAGCGCACCACAAACGTCGACAACGCTAAAATACCACTCTTCTTTCTCAGCATCCCAGTGTGCGCGAACTTTTTTATTTTCAAAAACTTTGATTTTGTTTGTCATTGGTTTACTCCTTCATTTTAATATCAGATTTTAGACTCCTGGTCAAACCTATTTTAATGCACACGCCGCTCGATTCTTGGCAAGAATTCTACTTCGTCAATGTTGCTCCACATTGACTTAAATTCCTCCGCAGTATAATTGTGTCGCACGAAGTTTTCTTTGGGCGGCGGGGTTTTTGCAGGCTTGTAGCCACCTGTGATGATTCTGTCGTAATGCTTAATGCAACTTTTTAACGTGATGTTCGTATGGTCACGCAGGAACGGCCGAGCCTTGACACATGCGATAAGTTTGTCCATGTCATACTTTTTGTCGTCAAAGTCACAATCCACGGCTTTGTTCGGGAAATTATCTTTCCACTTTTGTAAAAAGGCGGTCATTGCCGGCGCCGGCGTGCGTAAAATATCTCTCTCTTTTTTATTTTTAAATAAATTATTATTTATATCACAAGAGAGAGAAACGCGCCTCGGCGGGCGGCGGCACCAGTATCTAATGGAGCACAGTAGTATACAACAGACATATGATACTTACACAACGCTCGACATGAGTGTTACAAAGCAAGACGTGCTCAATATCTGGGGAGACTTTTACCCCACATATTGACCCAAAATTTGACCCAAAAAAGTTCTAAAAAGTGGGATTTTCCAAGTAGTCTAATAGACCTATGCACAATTTAGAGCCAAAAGACCCTTTTTATCGGGCTTTTATATGGTTTTGGCAGAGCGTAGCAAACCGCGATTGAACACTAATGATACGCACCAGTTATTCATAAATGGTGTTGCTGGTTTTGTCAAGCAAAGAGCCGAGTAATCGGTTCTTTGAAATTCCCACCCACCCCACCCGAAATGTGCTTTTTGTATCTTGATTTTGGCAATCTTTTATGTTATAGTCTAAATTATGAATGATAAAGTCAAAAGCATTACGGCTTTTAACAAACTTACGAACAAATTAAAAAATGTTGTTCGTTCTGGTTGGAAAAATTGGGGTGTATCCGCTCCGCGTTTGGAAAGTGTTGCAGAACACAGTCACGGTTCACAAATGCTTGCGTATGCAGTTTATGAAAACTACAAAGACAAGTATCCAAATGTTAATATCGAACGAGTTATTGCCATGCTTGCTTTTCACGAAATGGAAGAAATTTTAATGCCCGATTATACTCCGTTTGATAAAATCACAAAAGAAGAAAAGCGGAAACAAGGTCAACAAGCAGTTGAAAATGTCGCGTCAGTTTTGCCACAAAGCGATTATATGCGGTCACTCATACAAGAGTTTGAACAAGCACAAACGCCCGATGGAAAATTTGCGAAAATGGTTGATAGTTTAGAAGCGGGTTTGCAAAGTCAGATATATGACGAACAAGGACATATTGACTTGAACAATCCAAAAGCACAAAATATGTTGAACTCTCACGATTTGCACGGCAGAGGTCATAACAATCTATCGGATAGTTGGCTTGCGTATTGCACCGAAAGTTACAACTACGACAATAACTTTAAGGAAATAGCAAATCAAGCACAAGGAACAAGAACGGAAAAATTGCAACAATTAGCAGGTCAATTAAAACAACTTGCAGAAAAAAAAGAGAAAGAAACCAAATAATTTTTTTCGGCTTTTTGGTAATACTATGCCCCGAACGCGTGCCGCGCCTACGGCGCGGGCACGGCGTTCTCGCGGGGCAGACATTGTTTTCATGTTACAATGTTACACAGTGATATAGTAATACTATAAGCGATTTTATGCGACAATGCGACACAGTGGCTAGGTAATACTATTAGCGAAAGTCATTTTTGCCGTTTTTATGTGCCAATGTGACACAGTGAGTAAGTAATACTATTAAGCGAAAACTGTCGTTTTCATGCGTCAATGCGTCACAGTCACTAGGTAATACTATTAGGCGATATGTATCAATGTATCACAGTGACCTAGTAATACTAATAGCGAATTGACTTGCTTTGCCTTGTATGCTACTGTTTTACGAACACAAAAGACTATCATGCTATCGCCATATCGTCTACCCATTTTGGATAGCACAACCCCGAAAATTCGTCAAGGGGCAAGGTGCATGGTTTTTGCAAAACCACCCCTTGACTAACTTTCGGGGTTGTGCATTTTCGCGGGTAAGACGATATGGCAACAGACCACATCGCAAAAAGGAGTAAAACATGAACAACGCAGTAATTTACGCAAGGTATTCAAGTGCGGGACAAAACGAACAAAGCATCGAGGGGCAACTTCGGATTTGCAAAGAGTTCGCCGAGAGCAAAGGTTTTAACATTGTCAAAGTTTACATGGACAAAGCAAAATCGGCTTGGAGCGATAGCGAGAAAAGAGTTGATTTTAACAAGATGTTGACGGACGCACCGAGCGGAACTTTTCAAAATATTATCGTTTACAAGTTTGACCGTTTTTCACGAAACCGAACCGATAGCATGATACACAAGGCAAGATTGAAAAAGGAATACGGAATAAAGGTTTTGTCAGCAACCGAGCCAGTCAGCGATGACGAAGGCGGAGAGATTTATGAAATGTTTTTGGAATGGAATGACGAGAAATACAGTCAGCGGTTATCAAAGCGCGTCCGTGACGGCATTACAACGAGCGTAGCCAACGGAACATATTGCGGTGGTAGTTTGAACTACGGATATAAAATAAGGCAAGAGTTGAAAGCCAAATACCTTGAAATCGACCAAGAGCAAGCAGATGTTTTGCGGTTCATATTCGAGCAATACGCGAATAACACAAGCAAACAAGATATTGCCGACAAATTGAACGCACAAGGTCACAGATACCGAAACAAGCCGTTTACAAGCAAGACATTTGACCTTTGGTTGAGAAATGAAAAATATACTGGAACATTTGAATATGGCGGTAGAACTTGTGAGAATATGTATTCGCAAATTATCGACAAAGCATTGTTTAACAAGGTTCAAGAAAAACTTGACAAGAACAAATACTTTGCGGGCGGAACGGCAACGGCACGAGAGCCGTATCTTTTGACTGGTAAACTATTTTGTGGTGAATGTGGCACGGAAATGGTATCGGACGGCGGAACTGGCAAGTGTGGCAAGAAACACCACTATTACGCTTGCAAGAAAAAGAAAAAAGCCGAATGTGTCAAGAGCCGAGAAAGTAAAGACCGACTTGAACGCCGAGTAGTTTTTGATGTCTTGGACTACATGAAAGACCAAAAAATCGTGGACGACCTTGCCGAGCGAATTGTCGAGTTTTACAATGACCGAACAAGCGAGAGCGAAATGAAATCACTTAATGCAAAGATACAACGTACCCAAGACGAAGCCGAGAAACTAACAACAAAGTTTATCGAAGCCGAGAGCAAACTTTTGAAAGCAAGCATTGAAAAACGCATGACGGAACTTGAAACATACTTGAACGACCTTGAAATGCAAAAGAGCCAAATTGAAATCGAGAAAGGTAATCAAACAAGCAAAGCCGACATAATGAACTTTATCGAGTACCTAATGCAAGGCGATATAGACAACAAGGACTTTCAAAAATCAGTTATTGATAATCTTATTTACAAGGTTTTTATTATCGACAAACAAGTGCTTGTGCTTTTCATTTTGGGCGGTTACAAACATGACGATATTGACCTTGATAAACTCAACAAATACCTACAAGAATATGTAGGTGTTCAAACGCTATCGAGTATGGCAGGGGGTAAGTGAATCGAACACTTACAAGCAGTTTTGGAGACTGCGGTACTACCACTATACTAACCCCCTGTAATATGTTGCCATGATACATCATTGTGTGTAAAATGTCAAACATGGAAAGAGTACAAATTAAAGACATCAAGGCAGGTAAAAAGGTCACGGTAGCGGGCTTTGTTGACAAGATTCGCGACCAAAAGTCAATTCAGTTTATAATCTTGCGCGATACTACGGGCAAGGTCCAAGTCACGGTTTTTAAACCTGAACGTCCCGAGATTGCAAAGATCTTCGAAGGCATGATGGTTGACAGTGTGGTTGCGGTCACGGGCAAGGCCGTCGATGCACCCAATGTAAAGTTGGGCGGAATAGAAATTGTGCCCGATTCCGTGGAAGTGCTATCGGTTGCGAAGTTATCCCCTATCGACGAAAACACAGGCCCCGATATCGCGATGGATTACCGTTGGATAGAACTGCGCGACACAAAAAAGTTGGAATGGTTCAAGACCCAGACCCAAGCGGAACATTACATGCGCGAGTTTTTGATTTCAAACAACTTCATCGAAGCGCATACCCCCAAAATAAGCGACAGCGGAACCGAGGGTGGTGCCGAGGTCTTTGAGGTCAATTATTATGGGCGCAAGGCTTATTTGACACAAAGCCCGCAACTTTATAAACAAATGGCGATGGCGGCGGGATTCGAACGTTTCTTTGAAATTGGTGCGAACTATCGCGCCGAAAAAAGTTATACAAGCCGTCACGCGACCGAGTTTTTTGCGATTGACTTTGAAATGAGTTACATCAACAATCATCACGACGTCATGGACATGCAAGAAAAGATGTTGCAATATGTTTTCAAGAAACTTGGAAGTCCGATTGCGAAGAAGTTCCCGAGGGTAAGTTTGCTTGAAAGTTATGACCTGTTAAAAAAAGAAAAGAATTACGAGGTGCCACGCGCATCGAAGGGCGATTTGGACCCCGAGGGTGAGAGGTTACTTTGCGAGATTGCGCGCGAGAAGTTTAACAGCGATTTCATTTTTATTACCGACTACCCTGCCGCGGCTCGTGCTTTTTACAGCATGCGGCACGATGATGACAAGAATCTTACAAAGTCTTTTGACCTGCTGTACAAAGGTGTCGAGATTTCAAGCGGTGCGCAACGCGAACACAACATTGAGAAACTGATTGAAAATATCAAGGCAAAGGGCATGGACCCAAAGTCGCTTAAGTCATATACGCAATTCTTTGAATACGGATGCCCTCCGCATGGTGGGTGCGCGATAGGACTTGCGCGATTGTTCGCAAAATACTTTGACGCGCCAAGCGTGAAAGACGTAGTTTATTTGTTCCGCGGGCCAGACAGGCTTGCACCTTAAAAGACATACACCATTGGTTTTGGAAAACAGGTTCTTCCAAAGTCAGGGCATTCAATACAACATGACATATTAGGTGATGCGTTTTTATCTATCTCTTTGAAACCATACTTCGCAAAAAAGTCAGGTGTTTTAGACACAATATAAATTTTTTTCGCTTTTAGTTTTCGAGTTTTATCAAGTAACGCATTTAGTAATGCGGTGCCTATGCCCTTACCAACTTGTTTTTCGTCCACCGCCACAGCGTCAAGTATAAAATCATCATTTATTTTAGTTACTGTGCCCGCGCCCAAAAATTCACCTTTGTCACTTTCTGCGATTACGCTGTAAAATGGAGTCCCAAAGTATTCACAAACACATCCGTCACCGCCGAATTCAAGCCCTCGACTTATGTAAAAATTAAGTAAATTTGAATGGTATTTTGTTTCTTTGATTGTCATATCCTCACCTTCGGAAGGCATTGTTCCAATGCTTCAAATCCCATGTGTGTAAAAAAGCGTGACACGAATCATATCCGTTATGGTACATGCCTTCGATTTTTTCCATGGGTAAGTTAAAGTCAGTGATACCGACCACTGTGTCACCTACACGGGTGTCGATATAGATTGTTCTTTGCAAATCGCCGCGCACAATAACGCCACATTCATCGTCATTGGCTTCAATTATGGTGTTTATTATTTGTTTTAAATACGTCAAAAGGTGCGGTTTTTTGCTTTTGCTTCTGCCTTTATGGTGCACAAAACGAAAGCCGAACAGTGGCAAATCAAGTTGCTTGCTTCCGTCGTCCAAAATCCATACTGGATAGTTCGCAAGCATTCCTCCGTCAACGATGTAGTGTATATCACCATTGACGTCGGTAAGTTCATAAGGTTCGTAGAAGACTGGGATACCCATGCTCATGCGTACCGCAGTTGCGACTTTAAAGCCTTTCGGATTAATTCCGAAACCCGCCAAGTCGTTTGGCAAAACAAGGACGCGTTCGTCGGTGACGTCGGATGCCGTGACTCGAAGTTTGCCTTCGGGCAAGTCGGCAAATGTGTAAACATTTTTTCGGGCAAGCAAGTCGGCAAGCCAATTTTCAAACAAGTCGGGCGAATAAATGCCAAAGTTTTTGCCTGCGTTTAATAAAAGTCCCATGGGGCCAAGTCCGCGCCAATGCGGGGCTTTGAACCTTTCAAAGTCGACGTTTTTCATTACTTGGTAAAGTTCTTCCGAGTCATACCCAGCAGCGACAAGGCTTGCTACGATTGCCCCTGCGCTTGAGCCCGCAACATGGCGGAATTTATAACCTTCTTTTTCAAGACGAGCCACGGCCCCCACAAGGCCTATGCCCCGCATTCCACCGCCTTCAAAGACTCCGTCGCATAATTTGTTCATGTATTAAGATATGGCATCTGCGCTGGTTTCGTCAAGCGCTGTTCTGAAACGTTCAAGGACGCGTTGTTCGATACGGCTTACTTGGACTTGAGATATGTTAAGACGTTTCGCTACTTCGCTTTGGGTAATATTACGAAAATATCGCAACAATATGATTTTCTTTTCACGCGTGTCAAGTTCCTTCAACATATTGTGGATAACAATATTGTCGACAAGGTTTGTGTGGTCGTCGCCCGCAAGCCGTTCCGCCAATGTCAAGCCTTCGCCGTCGCCATTGTCAAAAAGGCTTATGGGCAAGTGGCTTGCTTCCATTGCATAGATGACTTCTTCGCGTGTGACCCCGAATTCAACAGCAAGTTCGTCGACTGTGGGCTGTACTTCGTCGTTTTGGTGCGCAGCCAAAAACTTTTTAATTTTGGAATACAGTCCCTTTACACTTCGCGAGACCTTTATTTGACCATCGTCGCGCAGGAATCTTTTGATTTCGCCTGCAATTAACGGCACAGCATAGGTCGTGAATTTAACGCCATAACTTGTGTCGAATTTGTTGTGCGCCTTAACAAGGCCAAGGCATCCAAGTTGATACAGGTCGTCGTATTCGACGCCTTTGCCGATATAGCGTTTGACAATACTCTTTACAAGCGGAGAGTACTTTTCAAGTTCCAGTTGTTCCACTATGCACCTGCACAGTTGTTGAATGTTTTGGTCATTTGGACGATTGTGCCCGACGGTTTTGCGTGCGTGACTTTAAGGCTGTCCATGAAACTTTGCATCACGGTGAAGCCCATGCCACTGCGCTCTTGGTCTGGTTTTGTTGTGTAAAAGGGCTCGAGGGCCTTTTCAATGTTCGCAATGCCCGTGCCAAAGTCGGTAATCGCAATCGCGATACCACATTGGTATTTTTCAGTTAATATCTTGGTCGGCTTTTTTGTGACTGCTTCTTCGCGGTCATTGCGCCAAAGGCTTGCCTCGATAAGTACCGTTTTCGAGTTCGAATGCACAATACAGTTGGTCACGGCTTCCGAAACTGCCGTTTTAAGGTCGTTAATTTCATCGATTGTCGGGTCAAGTTGCGCCGCGAAACTTGCCACTGCTGTGCGGGCGAAACTTTCGTTGCAACTTTTTGCATCGATTTGCAACTTAATTGTATTAATTACTGTTTTCATGATACTCCTCCTTGAACTTTGGGCATGATGCTGTACAGCCCTGTCATCTTGAAAATGCGCTCGGCTTGGGTACTTGGATTCGATATGTATATCGGGATATTTTTGTCCTTCATCTTTTTATATCGACCGATTAAAACCCCGATGCCCGTACTATCCATGAAACGCAAATTCGCCAAGTCAATCACTATTTGGGCCGCACGCGTTTGTATCATGGCTTGGTCCAAATTTATGCGGGTGTATTCCGCAGTGAACTCGTCAAGTTCGCCGTCAAGCGATATGAACAGCGTGTTTTTGTGAGCCCGTGTCTTTACTTGCATATGCACCTCCTTGCAAGACAAATTACCCCATAAACGGGGTAAGCGAATTGTCTTTATATGCAAATTATTGACGAATAAGTGCGAATATAATCATGCCAAGCGCGCCCACAAGTCCAAATAAAAGTGACATATGCACGACAAGCGCATCAAGCATGTTTTGTACCTGCATTCATAAGATATTGCATGATTTGTATGGCGTTCGTCGCCGCGCCTTTACGGATATTGTCGCTTGCGGTGATTAGGTTGATTGTGTTTGGGCATGAAGCATCGAGGCGGACTCGACCAGTAAAGACTTCGTTGCGGTCGTTGGCGACGACGGGCATAGGCAGTTGATCGTCGGGCAACAGCACAAGCCCAGGAGCCTTTACAAGAAGTTTTTTGACCTTTTCAATGGTCAAGGGTTTTTCAAATGTTGCGTTGATGACAATAGTATGGCAGTTCGCGACAGGCACACGCACGCATGTGGCCGTGACACCGATTTGGTTGTCGGCCGTGCGACCCAGTATTTTGTTGGTTTCAAACACCATTTTTTCTTCTTCACCGTCTATGTACGGAATAACATTGTTTTCAATAGGGTAAGCAAATTGAGGGCTATTGCCCGCGCCAGATATGGCTTGATAAGACGAGTAAATAACGCGCTTCAACTTGAATGCGTCATCAAGAGGTTTAAGTGCGACCAACGAGCCAATGGTTGTGCAGTTAGGGTTTGCGATAATGGTACCTGCTTTGGCACCCCTTATCACATTGGCGTTGCATTCTGGGATAATAAGGGCTTTGTCTGGGTCGCGACGGAAAGCACTTGAGTTATCAATAACAATTACGCCATTTTTTGCAAATATGGGTGCGTATTCACGAGCAAGGTCTGCGCCCACACTGAACAGTGCATAGTCGACCTTTGTGGCTTGGGCGCTTTCGTGCGTCAAAGCCTGTGTCATATACGCTTTGCCATTGATTTCGACGACTGCCCCACCTTTTGTGTTGAACGGTATGTAATCAGCGATAATTTTTTCTTCGGTCAAGACTTTACAAAAAGTCCGTCCGACATTTCCTGTCGCACCTACGATTGCGATGCTTAATCGTTTTGCATTTTTTTCCATAATTAAGTATACTGACATATGCAAAAACGGGTGCTTGTGGTGGGCGCAGGGCCAGCGGGGTTAACCGTTGCGGATGTTTTATCCGAACATGGGCTTAAGGTTACGATTCACGAACGCGAACATGTCGCAGGTGGATTTTTGAATCTTATACCAAAGCGTCGCTTTGATAAAAATAAGTTTATCGAGCCAATTATAAAAAGGCTTTCGTCGCGAGGTGTAAAAATAAAATTCGGCATTGATACCAAATTAGAAACTTTGCCGAATCTTGCGTTTGATTTCATTGTCGCTGCCGTTGGCACACAAAAACAGCGCGAAATTATGATGACATTTAAAAAGCCAAAACATACAATGAATTCGATTGATTATTTGAAAAGCGATGTAAAGGCGCGCACTGTTGCCGTCATTGGCGGTGGCAATGTCGCGGTGGATTGTGCTTGCGAAGCCGTTTCACGTGGTGGCGAGGTAACATTGCTTTATCGGCGAACCGAGCAAGAAATGCGCGCCGACAAAAAAGAAATTGAATATGCCAAAGACATCGGGGTGAAGTTTGAATTCAATGTGTCCAACTTTGACCGCGACGTTGATATACTTGTTATCGCAATCGGGCTTGATTCCGAAGTTCAAGATTTCAAGTCGGACAAAATCTTTGTCGCGGGTGACGCACACACTGGAGCCGCAAGCATTGCAAGTGCGGTCAATGATGCCCGACATGTGGCGAACGAGATAATAAGTCTTTGTCATCCTTCCAATCTGGACGCACGATAACATGCGTGTAAAGTTTTGCCGAGGTGCCTGTAAGTTTTTCGATTTCAATGCGCGCTTGGATGCCGATTTTTTTAAGCATTGCCCCGCCGTGTCCAATGATGATAGGCTTGTGACTTTGCTTTTCGCAGACGATGTCGGCGTGAATTTCGGTCGATTTTGAACTTTCTGTAAATTGAGTAATGATAACTGCGACACCATGTGGGATTTCATCGCGAGTGTTTTTGATGATACTTTCGCGGATAATCTCGGCGGACATTTGGCGGACTGTTTGGTCGGTGTAGGTGTCATCGGCAAGTGATTCGCTTGGTGTGCCTTGCGGACATGCTTTTTTAATCTCGTCAAGTAAGGTGCCAATTTGTGCGCCTGTCTTTGCCGACACCGGCACAACAGCGGAAACAAAGTAGAGTTTGGCAAGTTTTTCAAGGCCCGCCAAGAGTATAACCCGCGGGGTTTTGTCAATTTTGTTTACCGCGACGATTATTGGGATTTGTTTACTTTGATAATTTGTGATTTTTTGCAGGTCGGAAAAATCAATTAGCCCCGCGTCAACTACATAGACAATGATATCAGCGGATTGCACTGCGTTCGATATGCTTTTGCGCATATGTTTTTCAAGGACCCTGTCACCTTGCATAATACCTGGGGTATCCGAAATTTCCAAATTATCAACAAAGCCACGAATTTGGTCGCGCGTTGTGCCTGCAAGCCCCGTAACTATGCTTGTTTTTTCGCCAACAAGCGCGTTTAACAGGCTTGATTTACCCACATTGGGCGCGCCGATAAGGGCGACACGAATTGGGTTATTCAACATTGTTCTCCGGCGGAAACGGATAAATATCGGTAAGTTTTTGCATTGCATAGGTCTCGTCGTTGGCAACAACAATATTCGTGTCGCTGTTGAATTCGGACAAAAGTTGTCGGACGCGACCGCTTGGGTATGGTAATCTTGTTTCCGACCAAAAGCAAATCGCCAAAAACTTTGTGTGGCCCTCGCTTATGGCTTTGAATACCGCTACCTCGCCCGCATCAACACTTGAAGATAAGACTCCGTTTTCGATATTGCATCCTCCAAAGATTACGTTGTCTTCGACCAAAAGACTGCATCCAACGGCCACGTTTGTGTACGGACAGTATGCGTTTTCCGAAAAACTGCGTGCACGCTCGATGAGTTTGATTATAAGTTCTTTGTTCATTTGTCCTCCTCGTGGTCATCGTGGTGGTATCCAAGTAAGTGTTGTAAGCCATGTTGTATTAAAAATTCCTTTTCTTTTTCGTCTTGATTTATCACGATGTCGCCAAGTTCGATTTCGCCTGTTTCGGGGTTAAAGTCAAGCGGGAAGTTTTCGCGTGTCGGTGCTTGGCCTGCCTTGATATCAAGAAGCGGGAATGACAAGACATCGGTCGCTTTGTCCTTGCCTCGATGGGCTTTATTAAGTTCACGAATCCTGTCAGGCGTTACTATGTGTACAGTGAAATTAAACACAAACTACTTTATCATGGTGTTGTCTATAACTGCAACAACTTCCCCGCCGTTTACAATTGTAATTATTGCGGTCGGCCGCGTACCCGTCACAAGCAAATCGCCCTTGCGCACCACATCACCAACGGTTACGGCCGCTACGCCAGAAAATACCACAATGTCGCCGATGACTCCGTCGTGAGTCGAGACAATGTCCACAAGCGGTATTTGCGGAACCATGTTATCGGCGCGGTGCACGGAAACGATTACTTTACTGCCTTGCACATAAATGCTTGAACTTGCCACAAAGGGAAACTGGGCCACTATATCGTGGGCAAGGTTTGGGTTGCGGACGGTTCTTTTGGGTGTCAAGGTCTTTACCCCGTGTGTGTCGAGGTAGGCTTTAACTTGGGAGTATTCGTCGCCTGCAAGGCCTTGGAGGCTTACACGGAAGACGAATTGATCAAACACAATAAAGGATATAATGCACACTATGGCAGTCACAACAAGGCTTACGCGCGAGTAGAAAAAGTTAAGTAAGGTCAACACATTGTTGCGTTCCCGTATGGTATATGTACGCTTGCCAAGTACACGCTTGACGTCGGACTTATGCATCAGTGGCACGCAAAAACGCATCGAGTTATCATCAAATACTTCGACATCATAAAGGCCGAACTTGCAAAGTCGGTTCAATGTTTTTATATCGCCATCTTGGAGGTCAAACCGTACGTGCAATTGTTTCGACATTTTCGATTTTCCCCGTGACTTCAATTTCGTTTTCGTCAAAGCGTGCGATTTTAAGTTTTTGGCCGACAACATTGACCTGCCCGCCTGCAACCCCGACACATACCAAATCAGGCATAAAATCCTTCAGGGCCTTTACGCCACCGATTGTGACGTGAGTATTGTTTTCTTGATTAACAAAAAATGAGGGCACAACAATTCATATGCAAAACAAATTAAGAATCTGTTTTTTTGTCCAACAAGTCACGGAAAACCAGTAATTTTTTAAGGTCTTCTTGTGAAAGCGTAAGTTCATTATTTTCTTCGTCCGAGTCCGAGCCAGTATAACTGGGGTGCCATTTCTTTTGATGGTATTCGTGAATTCGGTGGGTTCGGTCGATAAATTTTTCGCGGTGGTTAAAAGCCGAAGGGCTGTTTTTAGTATCAGGCGCTTCAACTGGCACTGGCGTGGCTGAAGGCGGGGCAACTGGAGCAATAGGGGTTATTTGTTCTTTCGGGGAATCTTCGCTTGTTTTATTTTTTTGCGGTTTTGATTCGGATTTAGGTTTTACATCGGTTTTTAAAACTCTTTCAATTATTGTAAAAACGGCAAGCAAGCCAATTATGGCTACTACCGTCAATATTACCAAAAATGTTGTCTTATCCATATTCATTATCATATTTTATGCCAACTTTGATTTTTTGCGCGGCGGGGCCAACATATCGCCTTGGTCACTGCCCGCAATTTTTTTGCGCATTTGGCTGTCACTTATCAAGTTGTCAAGTTTATAATAGTCGGTTGGGGAGATATTGCCACGTTCCAAGGCCTCGGCAAGGGCTTGCGGTAAAAGGGCTTCCGCGGCGACAACGCGGGCGCGCATTTCTTGGGTTATGGCACGCATTTCTTGTTCGGCGGCAAGTGCGTCGGTTCGGCGTTGTTCGGCATCGGCTTGGGCAACGATTTTGCGCGATTCCGCAAGGTCGATGTCAAGTTCCGCGCCGACGTTGCGACCAATTTCGATTTTGCTTATATCAATAGACAATACTTCAAAAGCGGCATCTTCGTCAGAAACCGTTTTATCGGTAAGTTGTTTAGTTATAACGTCGGTTTTTTCAAGAAATTCAGTATGAGTCGGCGTGTTACCGATTAATGTAACAATTCCCTCCGAAACGCGGGCGACGACAGTTTCCTCACCCACGCCACCGATAAGACGTTCGAGGTTGGCCTTGAGTGTTATTTTTGCACGCACCGCAAGTTCAATTCCGTTTTTGCATATAGCCGTGATGACAGAGGTTTCAATAACGCGGGGAGAGATTGTATAGCGCACGGCTTCTTTGATATCGCGACCAGAAAGGTCAATTGCCATCGCGACGCGAATTGGCAAGTCGATGCCACCATTGACCGCGGCAATACAGGCATTCACTACGTTATCAAGGTTCCCTTTTGCTTGTACATGAGTTTCAAGTTGGTCGACTGTTACATCAACACCGCTTTTTCGAGCCTTTATATAATTCATAACAATCAACCGGGCGTCCAATCGCTTGATTCGGATACGGAATAATTTTAACAGTGGAACATAGGTTCCGCTCACAAGCGCCCTGAACCACAAATCGGGTAAAGCGACAAGTAAAAGAACCACTATGACTATTATAAGTACACACAATAACACAACCGCCGTAATGTCCATTGTTTACTTATACCACATATTAACTAATTTGTCAAGTGGAGAGGCCCCCTAGCGATCAAGTTTTTCGTTTATTTTGTTAAGTATAGGAACCTTGTCAAGGTGGATTTTGGAAAGAATGGCGTTTATAAAGGCAATCAAAGGATAGGATGCCTGTAAAAGTATGATAAGCAACAGTATGTTATTTGTGTCTACGTCGCCGATTTCAAGAATACCGCGACCATACCACGCCACTACCCCGATAAGAACAGTTATAAGCAACATAAGCGAAGTCCTGTACAAATTTAGTGGCTGGATAATCTTCCAAAGCATGAATACACCTGTGATTGTCGTCGAGAAGATAAGCAAGGTTTTGAATTGTGCATTAGTAATTGCAAACAGCGTATTGGCGTTGGTCTCGCCGATTTTTTTGAATATATAAAGTACAATCACATTTATGATGACCACAATCGCGCCTGCAAAGGAATTTCGCAAAACCGTCAACAGGAATTTACCCTTGATTTTCTTGTCGTTGATTTCAAGAGCCAAGGCAAACGACGGGATTCCGATTACAAACGATTCAATAAGGAACATGTTAATCGGCTTGAAAGGATATTCTTCGGCAGTAATAATACAAAATGTTACAAGCAAAATGACAAACAAAGTCTTGAACAAATATATCGAACTTGTCTTTTGGATATTGTTTACAACGCGACGACCTTGGGCGACAACTTTGGGCATTGAGGCAAAGTCGTTGTCCAAAAGCACCAAGTGTGATACGTTTCGAGCGGCCTCGGAACCCGCGGCCATGGCGACAGAACAGTCGGCCTCGCGCAAAGCCAAGATATCGTTAACGCCATCGCCTGTCATAGCAACAGTTCGGCCTGCGTTTTTGAATTCCTTAATCAAAATAAGTTTCTGTTCGGGAGAAACACGTCCAAAAACCGTGTAATCGTGGGCGATGTTGCGGACTTCCAATGGGGTCAAACCTTCCAAGGATATGTACTTCTCCGCCCCTGCGACTCCCGCGCGACGGGCGACTTCGGATACCGTGATTGGGTTGTCACCGCTTATGACGCGGACGTCAACACCGTTTTGTTTAAACCAAGCAATGGTTGCGGGCGCATCTGTTCGAATTTGGTCCTGTAATGTGATAATTGCGATAGGCTTTGCATCGGTTGGGATAACATCGGTTTTCATCTGTTGTGGCGAACGAGCCAGTATAAGCACACGGTAACCCTGTGACGCAAACCGCCTTACGCGTTCGTCGACCTTTTCGTTGCGTTCTTTTAAAATAAACTCGGGCGCGCCGATGATATAGGTGCCTTCTTCTTCGAAACTTACCGCCGACAGTTTACGGCTTGACGAAAATGGCAAAGTCTTTTTGGCGCGAAGAATCATTTGCGAACCGAAGTGGTCTTGAATTGCAATCGCGGTTTGGTTGTTGTCATTCAAAGCAAAAGACATACTTGCGATAATTTCGCGGATTGTATAGTTGCTTGAGTTTTTCACTTCGACGACATCACAGACCTTCATCGTGCCGTTTGTGATTGTGCCAGTCTTGTCAAGACACAGGGTATCAACACGGGCAAGCATTTCAATACAATATAATTCTTGCACAAGTGTTCGGGATTTTGCCAAATTTATAACGCCGACGGCCAAGGCAAGTGACGTTAAAAGGAACATACCAGATGGAATCATACCTATGACCGCGCCAATTGCATATGCGATTGTTTCGCTACGGTCGGTCGATGTGCCTCCGACAACCTGGCGAACAATGTACGAGGTACATAAAACCACCATTGCAAAACTTATGGTTTTAATCATAACGCTTAAACTGCTTAAAAGTTCGCTTTTTGGGCGGACATAGCGCGTTGCGCCTTTGGCAAGTTTTTGGACATAGTTTCCGCTTGATACCTTTTCGACGCGTACCAAACAGGTGCCCGATACAACGAAAGAGCCCGCATAAACGGTTGCCCCCTTGCCTTTTTGAATTGGGATGGATTCACCAGTTAAAAGGCTTTCGTTGACCTCTATCATGCCGTCTACGACAATGCTGTCGGCAGGGATTTGTTGTCCGTTACTTAAGACCAAGATGTCGTCGACCACGACATCGTCAAGCACGATGTCTTTGCGTTCACCGTTGCGGATTACTTTGGCCTTGCTTTGGGAAATCAACGACAGTTTTTCGATTGTATATTTGGCCTTAAGTTCCTGAATTATACCGATTAAAATGTTGATTGCGGTGATAACAATGAAAAAGCACGAGGTGTATTGCTCGACCCAAACAAGGAGTCCGACCGAAACAAAACAGATAAGGTTAAACCAAGTAAAAATATTCGTGAACAAAATTCGGCCGACAGTTTTGGTCGAACCACGTTGCGTATAGTTTATAAGGCCTTGTTTTACGCGAGCCTTTACATCGTCATCCTTAAGCCCAGTTGTAATCGACGTGTTGAAACGCGCGTGTTCGCTTTTTGTTTTCTTTTTGCTGTCTTTTAATTGGAGTTTTTTATAATATTTTTTATAGCGCGCGATTTCTCTTTTGTTGCCGTCTGTAAAGACCGTGTTTGAAAACGGGGCTTTTGGACTTGTGTAAAAAAGCGACACAAAAGATTGAAAAAACACCCTTAACGCGGATGGTTTCATTTGCGCACCTGTTGCGACCTCGGTTTTAGGTTCAATCTTTGGTTCTGCTTTGGTTCCAGTCTTTTTCGTTGCCATAAACAAGTAATATTATCACACAGATTACTTCCTTGCAAGCGTAATGCGCCAAAATTTTTAACACACTTTATGTCCGACGAATCATTTTTTCGATTTGCAGTTGCGAAAAACTTATGATTATGGGACGTCCGTGCGGACATGTAAGTGTAGTTTTCGTTGCGATAAGTTTTTCGATAAGGTCGCGGGCCTGCGTTATATCAAGGTCTTGGCCACCTTTGACCGCAGCGGTACAGCATTGTTTTATGATGTGGTCACGGAAAAGGTCGGATAACTTTCCTTTTGTGTTTTTAATATCCGACAAAAGCCCGCTTGTAAGTGCATCAAGCCCGATAGGCCCAACAAACGCAGGCACAGCCGTGATACGGAAACAGTTGGTGCCGAAGGGTGCACATTCAATGCCACAATCATTCAATGCCTTTTGGACGGATTCCATTTTGTTCATCTCTTCGGGCGAAAGCATCAAAATTGCGGGCTCAAGGAGTCTTTGCTGTTCAACTTTTTGGGCATCAATTTGCGCGGATAATTTGTCGTACAAAAGCCGTTCGTGTGCCGCATGTTGGTCGATGATATGAAGACTTTTGCCGTCATCAATAAGGATATATGTATTAAAAATAGTGCCAAGTACCTTGAACTTTTGTGCGGGTTTTATGTCCATTTCTTGTTGCAAAGTTTTATATTCACGAAAATCGTACTTGTTTAAAATATGGTCGGCAGACTTCACGGAAGGATTATTGACCTCTTTTGAAACACTACTTGCAAGCCGTATTTGGTTGATAACTTCGTTATCCTTGCTTGCATCAAAATGAACCATATGCTTTTTAGCCAAATATGAATCAATGGCATGCGAAACCGCCAAGCGCACAAAGTCAAAAACTTTACCGTTGTCCGAGAATTTTACTTGAGCCTTGCGCGGGTGGATATTGACATCAATGTCGGATAAATTGATGTTAAAGTTAAGCACAAAAAACGGAAAGCCACCCACAACCATGAAATTTTGGAATACCGAGTTAACCGCATCAGAAATTATATCACCCTCGACCACCCTGCCGTTGACAATAACGGTTTGGCTTGTCTTGTTGCGCTTTACAAGGTCGGGCGTACCCACAAAACCCCAAATTGACATTCCATTTGTTTTGTTTTCGACTTGCAACAATTCATTATCCACGTCGGGATAAATTGTCCTGACAGCCCACAAAAGGTTTTTGCGGTCAAAGAAAGTGCCGTTAGGGCTACCATAGTCATAAATAACTTCCCCGTCGATACTGTATTTAAAGGCGATAATTGGGTTTGCCAAAATAAAGCCTTGAATAACTTTTGTGACTGCGTTTTTTTCTTGATTCGCAGGTTTTAAAAATTTGGCGCGCGCAGGAGTATTGTGAAACAGGCTTTCAATGCTTACCGTCGTGCCGACGCCACGTGCAACAGATTTTTTGCTCGTTATCTTGCCACCTTCGATGTGTAAGGCCATGCCGATTGATTGGCCTTTTGTATTTGTTACAAAGTCCACGCGCGACACCGCTGCGATACTTGACATTGCTTCACCACGGAAGCCCAATGTAGCGATACTTTCAAGGTCGCGGGCAATAGAAATCTTGCTTGTCGCATGAGGCATAAACACCTTTTCGACCTCGGTGTTCGCGACACCACTCCCATTGTCGGTTATGCAAATTTTGTCCAAGCCTCCACGCACAACTTCAATTTCAATGCGCGTCGCACCTGCGTCAATGCTGTTTTCGACGCACTCCTTTACAATAGCAGCGGGGTTTTCGACAACCTCACCCGCGGCAAGCAAGTTATAAATCGCAGGCGGTAAAATATTAATCATTTTAAAATCCTCCTTGCGTTGTCTATAATTTCCTTTGGAAGTCCCGCCAGTTTAGCAACGTCGATGCCGAAACTGTTTTGTTCGATACCAGGTTCAAGTTTGTGCAGGAAAACAATCTCGCCACCGATTTGTTCGGTAAGGACCTTGTAGTTTTTAATGCGCGGGTTTTGATGCGCCAAGTTTGTAAGTTCATGAAAGTGGGTCGCGAACAAAGTGTTGGCACCGATTTTGTCGTTAATATATGTCAAGATTGCAGTCGCAAGTGCCAACCCGTCGCTTGTGCCTGTGCCTCGACCGACCTCGTCAACAAGAATAAGACTTGACTTTGTTGCGTTGTTCACAATGTTTGATACTTCGTTCATCTCGACCATAAAGGTGGACTCGCCCGTCAACAAACTGTCGCTTGCCCCGATGCGAGTAAATATGCGGTCAGTAAGCGCGATATCTGCCATATCCGCGGAGACGAAACTTCCGATGTGCGCCATCAAGACATTTGTTGCGACCATTCTCATATAGGTCGACTTGCCCGCCATATTCGGCCCAGTAATAAGCATCGTGTTGTTGCATATGTCGCAATCGTTCGCAATAAAGTTTGCGCGCCCAAGCAACTTCTCTACGACCGCATGGCGCGCATTTTTCAATATAATAGTACCTTTATTATTAAGTTTAGGCCTTACAAATCCATTGTTCGCCGCGACAAAGGCGAAGGATTGCAAACAATCCAACACAGCAATGGTTTTTGCATTGGCAATCAAAGTATCGAGGTTTTCCATAACAAGTTGCCGAAGTGATACCAAAATCTTTAGTTCAAGCGCAACGGCATTTTCGCGGGCATTAAGAATTTTACCCTCAAGGTCTTTTAACTCGTCCGTCGTGAAGCGTTCGCAATTCAATGTACTGCCCTTGCGCGTGAAACGGTAAGGCACATTGGCGCACAGGCGACTTGGGATTTCAAAGTAATAGCCGATTATGCGGTTGTATGCGACTTTCAATTCCTTGATTTTTGTGGCCTCACGTTCGGTGGCTTCAAGTTTATTAAGCCAATCGCGTCCGCTGTTTTCGGCTTGGCGCAAAGTATCAAGTTGCTTGTCATACCCGTCACGAACAAAGCCACCGTCCTCGGTTTTCACTGGCGCATCATCGCTTATACATGCGTTTATTGTGCTTGAAAGATTTGGCAACGGCGTGACGCCCTTAAGTTTGCTTGATTTTTCGATTGAGTTACTTAACGCAAGCATGTCGCGCGGGTTAATTGTTCCGCTCGCCGCTTTCCCGCACAAACGCGAAATGTCCGATATGCCCGAAAGCGTGTTTCGTAAATTGCGCAGTTCCAATGGGTCCATAACAAGCGCCTCGACCGCGTCAAAACGTCCGTTAATCAACTTCTCGCTTTGCAAAGGCTGGGCAATCCAGTTACAAAGTTCACGCGCACCCATCGCGCTTTGTGTTTCGTCAAGCACCCACAACAAACTGCCACGCTTTTGATTGGGTAACCTGTAGGCATGGGTAAGTTCCAAGTTCTCACGCGCTACGGAATCCAACAACATAAATTCGTTCCCGCGAATAACCTTGATTTTGGTTATGTTGGCAACTGTTTGCTTTTGCGTAAGAGTAATGTAATGCAACAATGCCCCGGCACTGTTTATGATCTTGTCGTCTTTTTCAAGGTCGAATGGTTTTGTACTTGTAATATTAAAGTATCGTAAGATATTAGAATAGGCCGTCGCAGCATTAAAGGCATAACCGTAATGGCCGTTGCTGTCTATGATTTCTTTTGGGCTTATCATACTTTGTATGTTCAAAAGATTCGTCGCTTTGATGTTTGTCGCGAAAAACTCGCCCGTTGTTATGTCGCACCATGAGATTGAAGCCAAGTCTCCCGCAGTATAGATACTTGCAACAAAGTTGTTGGCTTTGGCATCAAGAAAGTTTTCGTCGCTATAGGTGCCCGCAGTGATGATTTTCACAACGTCGCGTTCGACCATGCTGCCTTTGATAGGACCCGTAAGTTGTTCGCACACAGCGACCTTGAAATTGTTTTCGATAAGTCTTTTTATATACGTATTAGCGCTGTGATATGGGACACCACACATGGGAGCACGCTTTTCCATACCGCAATCGCGTCCCGTCAAGGTTATACCAAGAACGTTGCTTGCCGTGTGGGCATCATCAAAAAACATTTCGTAAAAATCGCCAAGGCGAAAAAACACAATGCAATCTGGGTGCGCGGCTTTGACGTCTTGCCATTGCTTCATCATAGGCGTCATCGCGCTCTCCGCATATGCTTCGCTTCGTTCATCATAGGTGTCATAGCGCTATTTTACATTAAGTTGCCGTTGTATTGCAAGAAGGTTTGTTGCCCTTGCGCGTTTTGTTTTGTCATCAAGTTGCCCCTCCATGTCTGCGGCGACGGTTCCTTCGCGGGGGCTGTAGGCAAATATAAACGCGGCGTTAAACTTTACCTGTTTGACCACTTGCACAGTTTGGTCAAAGTCGGCTTCTGTCTCGCCAGGGAAACCGCAAATTATGTCGGTTGTAATCCGCACGTCGGAAACAGTTTCACGCAGGTTAGTAATTTTTTCAAGATACTGTTCAACCGTGTATTTACGATTCATAAGTTTCAAAATCTTGTTACTACCGCTCTGCATCGGAAGATGTATGTTGCGTTCAATCTTTGGGTTGCGGGCAATACAGTCAATAAGTTCGTTTGTAAAATCTTTCGGGTGACTTGACATAAAGTTTAAAACGAAACTCCCATCAAGTGCGCAAAGTTTGTCTAACAATCCCACAAAGTCCGCACCCGTCCGTGGGCAACGATAACTGTTGACGTTTTGGCCAAGTAAGTAAATGACTTTTCCACAATCTTTGATTTGGGAAAAGTCGGCC
>JAIRQZ010000021.1 GCA_031256235.1 Christensenellaceae bacterium
CGATATCTTGGTACATTAAACGGATTTCAAATTGAAAAGGTTAACTCGGCCTTACGCATAAGCCTAGGTATTGCGTAGTCTGTCACATAGACTACTCTATATATGTGCATCCTCATCAAGCAGACCGCAATCCATCAAAAATGCGCTTGGGCGCATATACAGACGGCTACCTTGATAAAATCGCGATGTACAGTAACTTAAGTACAGGTTTTTTCGGGCACGGGTGATGGCTACATATAAAAGGCGACGCTCTTCCTCAATCTCGCTTGCGCTTTGCTTGGCGCGACGCAACGGGAATATGCCGTCTTCAAGGCCGATGACAAACACATTCTCGAACTCCAAGCCCTTGGCACTGTGCACCGTCGAAATCACCACTTTGTCGTTTTGCGCTTCCCCGTCGGCATCCTGCACAAGCGATACGGTTTGCAAAAATTGAGTCAACGTGACACCAGGGTGTTCTTTTGAATACTCCTTGATTGCTTGCTCAAGTTGATAAACGTTTTCAAGTCGCGCCGTGTCTTCTTCTTTACCCGTTGCGAACATTCGGTCAAGGCCTATGGTCGGAATCAAACTTGCGGCAAGGTCGTGAAGCGAAAAACTTTCGTAAATATGTTTCAAGTTTTCAAAGGTCGAAACAAATTCCTTCAAACCCGCTGTTGCTTTTGCAGGCAGTTTGGGCGGATTATAGACAGCATCAAGCAAAGTGCCGACACCATGTTCCCTCAGTTTTTGGATTGTGCCGTCGCCGATACCACGCTTTGGATAATTCAAGATGTCGACAAGCGCGGTTTCGTCGCGAGGGTTTATCAAGATGCGAAGATAATTGATTGTGGACTTGACCTCGGCGCGTTCATAAAACTTGTAACCGCCCCAAATAATATGCGGGATACCGAAGGCGTTAAATTGCTCTTCGAAATTGCGCGATGTCGCGTTAAGGCGCATCAAGATTGCGAAGTCGCTGTACGCCTTGCCCTTATTGTGGTGCTCGCTTGCAATTTGCATGGCTACGGTTCGAGCCTCGTGCCGTTCGTCAAAATATTGGTTTAATTGGACGTTGCCTTCTGGCAAATTACTGAAAAGGACCTTGTCAAGTCGCGCTGTGTTATTTGAAACAAGTTGATTGGCAAGCGCCACAATGTTTTTCGACGAGCGAAAGTTTTCTTCCAACTTGTAAATACTGGCGTTTGGAAAATCGCGCAAAAAGGCGTTCAAGTTTTCGGCATTCGCCCCACGCCAAGAGTATATGCATTGGTCCTCGTCGCCGACGACCATCACGTTTTTATGTTGCCCAGCCAAGATTTTGATAATTTCATATTGAATCTTGTTTGTATCTTGGAACTCGTCGACCAGGATATATCGAAGCGCCGTATGCAGTTTTTCGCGCACATCTCTGCGACTTGCCAAAATCTCGTGAGTCTTTTCCAAAAGGTCGTCAAAGTCAAGCGCGTTGGACGCTTCAAGGTACGCTTTATAATCGCCTACATTGTCCTCGCCGACAATTTTTCGGACCTTTGCGCTGTCTTTTGCGTCATAAATTGTAAAATTACTGTCAAAAGGCTTACCGATATTCACACGCAAGAACCGGGCACACCAGGCGTGAAAAGTGCCAAGGTATACGTTGCATTGATTGCCTATGATTGCCTCGATTCGGCGCTTCATTTCGTCAGCAGCCTTGTTTGTAAAGGTCAAAGCCAAAATGCTTGTGTCCGAAATTCCGTTCTGTAAAAGCCACGCGATACGGTGCGTTAATACACGTGTCTTGCCCGAGCCCGCGCCCGCAGTTACAATAGCCGCCCCTAAAGGTGCCTCGACAATACTGCGTTGGACGGCGGTCAACTCCATATCATCAAATTAGCACACTTTGTTGTATCGTTCAATGCTTTTATTGACGCGAAAACTCATGTTAAGGACGTACCTTTGGCGCTCGGCATCGTCCAAATTCGACATGTAATCTTGGTCAAGTAATGTGGCCAAGGGATTGCCGTCGCCGTCGCGCAAGGCGGTTTCGACACGGCGATAGATTTGCTCCTCCTCGCCATTAAGATTATTGATGTTTTCAAGATTTGCTTTTTTGTGTGCTCCGTTCCAAAAGCCATTTGCAAGGCGTGCCTTTGCAAGTGTGGCATTTTGCCTGAACACTGTCTTTTCTCGTTTCATATTTTCCCCCAAAATTTAAAATTTTGAGGAGCCGGCTCCCCGCATTTGTAAACATTCATCTGTTCAGGCATCTTCTGTATGTTACATCATTGTTACAAAAAGTGTGGAATTTGGCAAATAATTTCGTCATCTTTCTTGTAAAACTTTTCGACAGTCTTCTTAAATACGTGTTATAATAATTCCATGTACTTGCTATTGCTCCCAGTTATTGCACTGTATTCGGCCTCAAGCCTTTTTTACAAACAAAACAAGAAAAACTCGATTTTGACTTTGTTCGGTGTCGGGTTTTGGGCGACGTTCTTTTTGTTTATTGCATTTTTAATAAACTTTGGCATTACGAAACATCCTTTTGCGAACTTCACATGGAAGGTTTACGGTTGGATTGTGTTAAAGGCCACTTTAGTTGTGGTT
>JAIRQZ010000034.1 GCA_031256235.1 Christensenellaceae bacterium
TTATACAAGGCATTTGTTTGTAAAAAAGTTTTGATTTCCGCAAATTCAAAAATAAAATCAAAAGGAGGAGGATATGGAACTTGCGAGTATTACACAACAAGACCTTATGGTCGCTGGGGAAATTTTGAAAACTGTTTTTCCAAATTCGTATGGAAGCGGATATTTAGAATTAAAAAAATATTTGAACGGCAAAAGTGACATGAACCTTCGCCCGTACCTTATTATTCTTGGGGATGTTACAATCGGGACTGTTGGCCTTTTCGAATACCCCGAATACAATAATGACATCTGGCTTTGGGAATTTGCCATACTTCCGCAATACAGAGGCAAAGGATACGGCAAACAAGTCTTATCCCAGATAATTGAATTGGCAAAAGAAGACAAATCGAAACAAACATTCAGGCTTTGGACTTATGAGGGCTGGAACAAAGATGCTCAACCGCTTTACAATAAGTATATGCAACTAAAGGAGACTTACTCTAACCGTGATGATAGCCGATATGAAATCGAAAACGGCAAGCCACTTGTTTATACCTTCAGTTTAACAAATAAAAAACCAAAGCCCTTTGGAAACAAGTTTCTTGACCTTGGTAGAGAAGACAGAAACCATAAGAAAGGTGTTAGAACTTTCAAAGCAGATATGGGTTCGTATACCAAGTCAACTGGGGCGCCAAAGGAGGCTTTGTGAGCAACGACCATTTAATATTGCCCAGGTTTTTGTTAAAGCGGTTTGAAATCCCAGAAAAGCCAGGGCTTATTTGGCGACTTGATATCGGCAAAAAGAAAATCGGTCCTCCAATCCCGTGGAGTAGTGCCAATACATCGCCCGACTATTACAGCGCGGGAAACGAAGCGCGCTTTTGCAAACTTGAATTGCTTTTCTCAAGGCTGTGCAAGATGGCAACGGTAATAAACAACAACCCTGAAAGCGACGATGTCATAATTAACCAAATAAAGGCCAAGGAATTTATAAAGGATTGGGTGCTGGCGGATGCCGGGAGAATGCGTTTTAACATGAACACCAAAACAACAGACGATGAAGAATACAACTATCGAGAACGCAATGCAGTAATAAGTGATGTTTGTAAGTGTGAACTTCCAAAATCCGCAAGCGATTTCATTGATAACTCGTGTGTTGTTCTGCTTCGCAACTCCACGTCCGTGGATTTTGTATTGGGGTCATGTCATCGGATAGAGGGCGGACTTGAAGGCTGTGCTACCGTCATTTTCCCGATAAGCCCAAAGTTGGCACTTTGTTTTGTTGACAAAAAGTGGATTCGGAATAAAGCAGTCGATTTAAAAGAGAACGAAATAGTAATTTGGAATTATGATAACCAAGACCACATTTTGGGCATAAACAAGTATGTTTTGGAGGGAGTTCAAAGAGCCGATTTGAACGAGATATACTCGTGTTCAAAAAACGAGTTAGAACGCCTGCTTGACAACTTGGTTTAAATGGTATAATATACTATATTGTCGTCGCGGGGTGGAGCAGCTCGGCAGCTCGACGGGCTCATAACCCGTAGGTCGTAGGTTCAAATCCTGCCCCCGCTACCAAACACAACAGCAATTGAACTGTCGACAGTAGACTCAGTCTTGACTTTAGCAGTTTTTCATGCTATCATGCAACATGAGTAAAAATGAAGCCTTATCTTACCATGGTCAGTTGTTCGACCTTGATGGAACTTTAACTCCTTCAATAAATTTCCCAAAGAATATTATTCTTATCAAGAACTTCTTAAGTTTACAAGCAGGCACTTTGAAATTAAAAGAAGGTGCTTTTGATTATTTAAACTACTTAAAATATACTAATAAAAAGTTAGGTCTTGTTTCAAATATGGATGAAGGTCTTTTCAAGAAATATCACATGGGCGACTTTGCAAGGGCTATGGCATATTTTGAATCAAAGAAAATCACTGGCGATATTTCAAGTAAGGGAAACGGCAAGAGGGATTTGATACTTGAAACTCTTGACGAATGGAAAATGAAGAATGACCAAGCCATTTATTATGGAGATACTTTAAAAGACGCTATCACTTGCCACGATGCAAAAGTCAAGTTCTGCCTTGTCGGAAATCCAAAAGAAAAAGATTTAAACGAAATCAAAAAAATATCAAAAATGCATATTAAAAGTTTTACCGATTTAACTTTCTAATGTTTTGCGGTCTTTCATATTTGACGATAATTCCGGACTGTCCTTACCACTCTACCAACAAAGTTCTTTGCATAAAATCACAAGGATGATAGACTTTATAATGATGCAAAGGTCAACAAGGATTATCGCAATAGTTTGTACTCTTCTGGTCGTTGGAGCCGTGGCTTCTGTTTACCCGCTTTATCGGCACTTTTCGCGTCCACACGGTGGGCCACCCGTTACAGTTACCGACCCCGCAGACGAAACCGATGATACGGACGAACCAGGAGATCCGAATCAGGCAAGTTTCACCGTGACATTTAATGGCAACGGTGGCACAAACATTGCAAGTCAAATTATCGAAGCGAATGGAAGGGTATTAACCCCGTCTATGCCGATACGTCCTGGACATGTCTTTTACAAATGGTATTTTTTGGGGCAGGTCTATGATTTCGATTTACCTGTTACAAGGAACATAACTTTGGTCGCCAAATGGTATGCTTATACTGCATCGGACAATCAAATGATTACCATTAATGCAAACTGGGCACATAACAAATCACAAGCCATGGTTGTGGACTCGGAGGGGTTTATTTTCGATCAACATTACTACACAACTTGGAAGTACGACGGTGGCTTTTTGACAAGCAACGGTTGCGGGATTATTGCGATTTATAACTCGCTTTTAAAACTTGGAAAGTATATGGCGCTTGCGGACTTGATAAGGTACTTCGAGGCAACTGAAGGCTCGACACTTAAAAACTTTGACTTGCTTGGCGATATAGTTGGGATAGTTTCGGGCTCGATGGGCACGTGGCCACCGCATATTTTGAAGTTCAACAATGACTTTGTATTTGCAAACAGTGTGTCACAAGTAAGCCAATCGAATCTTCAATCGATTGCGAACGGCATGGCAACAAATCAGGCAATCGTGCTGACGTTTTGGAACGGAACCTTCCCGCTTCAAATGAACAAAGGTATGCACACGGTTTGCGTAATCAAAAACGCGAATGGAACCTTGTCGGTCATCAATGATTCGCGCAGACCTGCCACATTTACGACAATCTCTACCGCTTGGCAAGGCGGAACTTTTTACGAAGCATATATTTTAAGATGATTATTCAACCTTTTCTGTTGATTTGATTTTTTGCATCTTTTCCCATCGAAGCAATGCCTTTTTGCCCATGTTTTCAGGGGCGACTTCGTTGCCAAAAGCGTCGACAATGACATGGTTTTTAAAGTCGTTCCAATACTTCGAGGCATTAATTTGACTTGCTTTGCAAAGGTCTGTAAGTTCGCGGCCTGTGATATTCATGCGCTTGCAAATTTCTTTCATGATAAGCATCGTACCATGCGCGTCGTCACAACTTTTGTGTTCCCTTAACCCAGTGCAATCAATTTCAAGTTCCGCAATAACTTTTGGAAGCGCTTTTTGCCCCTTGTTGCCCGAGTATTGATTGTAAAAACTTTGGATGTCAAAGCACTTTGTATCGATGGGCGCAAGGCCGTAACGTTCCGCATCTTGGTTAAAGAATCGGATGTCATTGGCGATACTGAAGCCACAGATCGTATGGTCGGGGTTTTCAAGAAGCCTTTTGAAAAATGGATATTGCTCGGCAAAGTTAGGTTTTGCCTCGCACTGTTTCTTGATACCTTTGTCGGACATGTTTTTAACAACGTACCAATCCCATTCCTTTATGCAAGGGTTAATAAGGTGGTCTTCTTTGACTATGACATTAAAGTTTTCATCGGTCAAAACAAAGCCCAACGAATATAACTTGGCGCCCTTTTGGCAAGTCGCACATTCGACATCATAAAAAAGAAACTTCTTGTTATCCACATGCTTATTATAACATAACTGTTGACACGCTACAATCCTTTAGTGTAAATTGACATAATGTACGCAATTATTGAAACGGGCGGAAAGCAATATAAGGTCGAAAAGGACACTCAAGTCGAGGTCGAACTTTTGGACATCGAAGTCGGCAAGACATTAAAACTTGTTGATTTGTTGAATGGGGCGGAGGTCGTCGCCAAGGTTCTTGAGCACGGTCGTGGCGAAAAGTTGAATATCTTTAAATACAAGCCCAAAAAACATGTTCGCAAACGTATCGGACATCGTCAACCATTTACATTATTAAGTATCGAAAGCATTACCGAAAAGAAGGCAAAAGGAGCGTAAGACATGGCACACAAAAAAGGCGGAGGAAGTTCACACAACGGTCGCGATTCGGCTGCGCAACGGCTTGGAGTCAAACTTTTCGGCGGTCAACATGTTACCGCGGGCAATATCATCGTGCGCCAACGTGGTACAAAAATGTTGCCTGGCGATAACGTAGGCCTTGGCCGTGACCACACATTGTTTGCATTAACCGACGGAATTGTCGAATTCAAAACCGTTTCCGAAAACAAAACAAAAGTTAACGTTGTACCTGCTTAAGTCATAACCCGCGAATTTCGACATATATATTTGGTATGAAATTAAGATTACCAAACTTTAAAGGCAGTGGCGTTGTTCGCGCATATACTCGCAGTACGCTTTATGCACTTGTTTTGACACTTGCAAGCGTGTTACTGCTTGCGCTTGTCGTCAAATACGCGGGTATCTCGGATGGCGCAATCAAACCTATCGTCCAAATCATCAAAGCCTTATCGGTCTTTACTGGTGTCGCCGCGGTTCTTAGATCAATCGAAAAACGCGCATGGATGCACGGCGGAATTTTAGGATTGATATACACCGTCCTTGCGTTCTTTGCCTTAAGTACTATTGACAGCAACTTTTCAATCACGGGCGGATTCTTCGTCGAGGCCGCATTCGCATTGGCCGTGGGTATCGCAAGCGCCATGTTGTTACGTTTGCGTAAACGCGAAATTTAAAAAAGCACTCAAAATCGTTTGTAAAAAATCAATAAATGGTGTATACTAAACGCAAGAGGGAGTACTCTATAGAGAGGGAGTACGTTATGTTTAAACAAAAGATAGCAGTCAATTTTATAATCATGGGCCTTGCGTTTTTGTTTGGCGCAGGCTTGTTGGTAACATCTTTGGTG
>JAIRQZ010000036.1 GCA_031256235.1 Christensenellaceae bacterium
ATTTCTTTTAAAACCCGACTCGGTTTTGCACTGCACAAAAAGAACAAAGTTAACAATACAAAACAAAAAGATAACCCGACGAATAACCCAATGGCTCGTCGGGCCTTTTTGCGGTGAATATAACATTTGACACGCTCCTGCATTCTTGATATCATTGTTTCATGATGGTCCCAATGATTATTGTTTGGTCGCTTGTAATCGGCGCAGCACTGCTGGCCGAATTCATGGTATACAACTTGGTATCCGCCTGGTTCGCTGTCGGAGGCATGGCGGCGCTCATCACCACGCCCTTCGGTCTGTACTGGCCCTGGCAAGTCCTAATCTTCGTGGTTGTTTCATTTGCGTTCTTGTTGGGTCTCCGTCCATTTATTCGCAAGTTCATTCATACCAAGACTGTCCCAACCAACCTCGACGTAAATATCGGCCGGCATTTCGCCCTGCTAAAGGACGTCGACGGTGGCCGTTCGGAAATCAAAATCAACGACATCTTCTGGACCGTCGCTTGCGACGATTCTTTGCGCAAAGGCGACAAAGTGGAAATAACAGGGATGGAAGGCAATAAGTATTTAGTACGTAAGGAGGTATTGAAATGACAAGTCTACTTTTGTTAAATGGGGCGGTTGTCGGAGGCATAGTCGCGGCCTGCATAATCTTTGGGGTGTTAATCATCGGCCTTTGGATGTCAATTCGAATTGTCCCGCAAGGCTCTGCAATCATTGTCCAACGGCTTGGTAAATACAAGCGCACCTTGGAAACTGGCTTCAATATGATACTTCCGATTTTGGACAGGACTCTTCCGCCGATTACATTAAAGGAGCAGGTCCTCGACTTCCGCCCGTCCGACGTCATCACCAAGGACAACGTCAAAATGCTCATCGACACAATCGTTTTCGCCCAAGTCGTCGACCCAAAACTCTACACATATGGAATCGAGCGCCCAATGATGGCAATCGAAAATTTGACCGCCACAACGCTTCGTAATATCCTCGGCGAACTTGACTTGGACGGAACACTTACAAGCCGCGACATCGTCAACGCCAAGATGCGCGAAATTATCGACCTTGCAACCGACCCATGGGGCATCAAAGTCTCGCGCGTCGAACTCAAAAATATTTTACCGCCCGCAACTATCCAGGAATCCATGGAAAAGCAAATGCGCGCGGAACGCGAACGTCGCGAGGCAATCTTGCGTGCCGAGGGTGAAAAGCGCTCGTCCATTCTTATCGCCGAAGGCGAAAAGGAGTCCGCATTGCTTCGCGCCGACGCCAGGAAACTTGCAACTATTGCCGAGGCCGAAGGCCAAGCCCAAGCCATCGAACGCATCTTAAAGGCTAAACCCGACGCCGCGTACTTGACTCTGCAAGGCTTCGAGGCGGTGAAAGCAATGGCCGACGGCCAAGCCACCAAAATCATAGTACCAAGCAGCCTTGCAAATGTGTCCACGATGTTTACAACAATGGGCGAAATGTTGGGAACAACTGAAAAGCCGAAATCTACCGCAACTCCCAAAAGGAAGAAGTAAACATAAATGAAATGCGGTAAATGTGGAAAGGAAATTGATAATGGTGCGCGCTTTTGCGACGCTTGCGGGACAATAGTATCCCAAGTCGGCGTACAAAACGGCGTAATCTTGCCCTCCCAAAAATACGGTGGCAACAACGGCGCAGCCGTGCGTTATGGATTCGAGGCCCCCAAAGTTATCACTGTTCGCAAGACCTTCAAGGAACTTAAAGCCGACGCCCGCGAACAAATCAAGGGCAATATATTACGACTTTTCGTTATCGGCTTGGTCTGGGGTATTGTTACCGCATTGTATTCTTTCCCCACGATTATGGATTATCTGCCCGAGGAATTGAAGGGCGATATTAAAATCAGCCTTGAAGTTTTCTCTTTGTTAAGCCTTGTAAGTATGGTTTTAAGCATAATCGCGCCTGGGCTTATGCAATGGGGCGATACGACAAACTTAAGCAGGATGTTCACGGGCGAAAAGGCCCAAATCCGCGTGGGCTTGTTTGCTGGTTTCAAAAATTTTGGCGCCGCGGTCGTCACCGCTTTGTTGGTCATGATTTACACTGTGTTGTGGTCGATGCTCTTTCTTATCCCGGGCCTGGTCAAAGCCTACAGTTATGCCTGCGCAATTTATATCCGTCAAGAGAATCCGTCCAAAAGCGCCAACGATTGCATTACCGAAAGCCGTGAAATGATGGTCGGGCACAAGTTTAGGTTGTTTTGTTACAGTTTGTGGTTCGCATTGCTTTATATTGCGTCAATATTTACGCTCTTTATCGCGCTGATTTGGATTGCACCTTATTCCGCCCAAGTTCGATATAACTTTTATCAAAATATCAAAAAACTGGGGCTTGAACAAAACACCCAAGTCTGATATCCTTGACACATGGCAATTCGCGAGGAAATCGACCCATATCTTGACCGACTGTACAACAGTAATGTGCGCTGTCCATATTGTCGCGTAAAGATTTTAAAATACACGACCACGTGTCCGCGATGCGGTATCCATAAAAAGCAAATATTTGACGCATCCAACCTTGAAGCCAAAAAGATTTTGAAGGATAAAACCGGCCAAAAGATTTTTAAAATCCGTCGTCGCCCTGATGATGTCTCTTTCACGCGTATGTCGATGCTGTCGCTCCTTGCTGGGTTTTCTGGGGCGCATTGTTTCCATGTGGGGCGGAATATTCGAGGTTGGGCCATTGTTATTTGTTCGATTTTGGGTGTTGTATCAATTTTTGCGCCTATGGCATGGCGCGCACCTTTTGAAACCATGAAACTTTATGACCAAATAAATATGTTGTTTCCGACCGACTTTTTCTTTGTCGCCGCGCTTGGTATGTGGGGCTATGACTTTGTGTCCATAGTCTTTGGGTTCTTTAAATACCCTGTCCGATTGGGGGAAAAGGCAGTTGTCAAAAAATAAAACGGTGGTTGTCGGCATGTCGGGCGGAGTGGACAGTTCGGTCGCGGCGCTGCTTTTAAAACAACAAGGCTTTAACGTCATCGGCGTCCATATGAACCACCTTGAGGGTGTTGATAACACGACCGATGTGTCGTCTGTGTGCAAAGTGCTTGGGATACCGTTCCATGTTGTGGATTACAGAAATGAATTTGAAAAACTTGTAATCGCAAGGACAAGGGAAAGTTTCGCGAAAGGCTTGACCCCGAATCCATGTTGCTTTTGCAATCGGGATGTAAAGTTCAAGTTACTTGTGGACATGGCGGACAAACTTGGTGCGGACTTTGTCGCGACGGGGCATTACCGCGAGCAATTTTACTTTCTTTGCGCGCTTGCCAAGAACCAGTTTTCCCGTGCGCTTTTCCCTTTACGCGACCTGACTAAAAAGGCCGTGCGCGAGATTGCTAAAAGTAATGGCTTGGTTACGCATGACAAGCCCGCAAGCACCGACATATGTTTTGAGATGCCAAAACCTCCGCTTACAATCGGCCAACGCGCGGGACTTGGCGGACAATCGCAACGCATGTACGTCATTGGCAAAGGCCCCGACGGCAAGGCCATAGTGGGGCTTGACTCGAGTCCCGAATTATACACGAAAGTACTTACTGCGAAAGGTTTTAATTGGCTTGTCCCGTCGACGTCCGACAAATTTGAATGCCTAGCAAAAGTCCGATACCGCCAACCCGACCAACAATGCATCGTCGAAGTCCGTGACGGGGTGGTCAGTGTGACATTCAAAAAGCCTCAACGCGCGGTAACGCCAGGGCAGTGGGTAGTTTTATATAATGGCGATGTGTGTTTGGGCGGGGGTGAGATATGCGAAACCAAATAAACGGCATTGGAGATTTTAAAAGGGAACACTTTACCAAAATCGTTGACATGTTTCTTGAGCAATGGGATTTGGGCAGGTTTGCTTCCGAAACCCCGGGGCGGGCTTGCGGTCGGATATATCTTTTTGAAATCTTGAATTGCAGCGACCAAATTATTGCCTTCTTTGACAAAGGCGAGATTTGCGGGATTGCGGGTTTTGGCAATTATCGAAAACCCGCGATGCGCTTTAAAAGGTGGTGTTATAAAATTCGCCGAAAAATTATGATTAATCGGAAAATTAAAAATAAATCTGGCTTTTGGAAGTACTACGAGTCTTACCATTATTCACCAAAGGAATTTGAAAACTATTTCGATGGAGATTTGAGCATACTTATCGTAGACAAACGATATAGGGGCAGAGGATTGGGGAAAGTTCTGTTTGATGAAATTTGCGCCCGCGCCCACAAAAGTGGCATGAAAAAGATGCGGATTGACACCGACGATTCCTGTAACAAGGGGTTTTATGAACGCCTTGGCTGTAGACAGATGTATTGTGCCGAATGCAAGTGCCTTTCCAAGGAGCCAAGCGTCGAAAATATTTACATTTTCGAAAAGGTTTTGGGGGAAACAGTATGAAAATCTTGTTTGTTTGCACGGGGAATACTTGCCGAAGCCCTATGGCCCAGGTCATCCTTTCAAACATTGTCAAAAAAAATAAGCGCAAAGATATAATTGTAGGAAGCGCGGGCACGGATGCTTGGGGAGGCCAACCTATGATGGACGGGGCGCGCCTTGCTTTGACCCAATGCGGGGAAAAGTTGCCAAAGACCCCACATAAAAGCACGCGATTCACAATCGAGATGCAAAAGTCCTTTGACCGTATTATTGATGTGCGTGGGTATCTTGACCCGTTCGGACATAGGCTTGAGGTTTATATTGAACTGTGTAAACAGTTGCAAACGGCGTGCCAAAAGTTGTATGATGAGATATGCAACAACAAGCAACCGACGTAATTTTGGCCTCCGACCACCGTGGCTTTGAACTTAAAAATAAAATCAAAGATTTTTTGCGCGAAAAGAAACTTTTTTTTGTTGACATCGGCGTGGAAAATTCCGACAGGCCGTTGGACTCTGCGCCTATGCCACCCATAATCAAGGTGGTAAAAGAGGCCGCCGAATGCGTGCAAAGCGCAAAGCACATGTGCGGGATTTTTATTTGTGGCGACGGCATTGCGATGTCTATTGCCGCCAATCGTTTCCGCGGTATTCGCGCAGGCCTTTGCCGGACCGTCGATGGTGTAAAACAGGCTCGACAACACAACGACATCAATGTCTTGTGCCTTGGCGGTGAAAGCATCGATTTTGAAGAAGCCAAAAAAATCGTGTCCGCGTTTTTGAGTACCAGGCCTCTTGAGGATGTCCGCTATCGCAAACGTCAGAAACTTTTTGATGAAATGGCTTGACTTTTTTTAAATAAGTGTTGACAGCATAGTAACAACCTTGGTAAGATAAAAGTTATCGTGTTAAGAATTACAGGGCTTTAAAATTTAAAGGGCTTTCCGCATCGCGTGGAAAGTTTTTGCGTAGGCGGTACGCGGGGAGGAGTGGGCGATGAGCGAGAAGGTACTTTCGAAGATTGGTATCCATGACGAGAAGTTCGGCAACAACACGCGAAAGGTTTTTAGGCGCGTTCCCGAGATTTTGGACTTTCCATATCTTTTGGATGTTCAAATGGAAAGTTACAAACGCTTTTTGACGCAGGGCATTGGCGAAGTATTGGATGAATTCAATCCTATTACCGATTACAGCAACAAGGTCGAGATGTACTTTATGGACCACTATGTTGCTGATGATGCAAAGTACTCCGAGGCCGAATGCTTGCGCCGTGGTCAAATGTATGTAAAACCGCTTAAGGTAAAGGTTCGCGTTGTTTTCAAAGAAACAGGCGAAGTTATCGAGCAAGAAGTTTTCCTTGGCGACATTCCGATGATGACAGAAAGCGGATACTTTATTATTAACGGGGTAGCGCGCGTTATCGTTAACCAAATTATCAAAAGCCCTAATGTTTATTTTACCGAAGACAAGGATAAAAAGACGGGCAAAAAACTTATTGAAAATGTTATGACCCCTACGCATGGTGCATATATCGAAATGGTCAAAGACGCAAACGACATCATCAATGTATACCCGAACCGTAGCAACAGGATTTTGCTTGGTGTGTTTTTAAAGGCTTTGGGTCTTGGCACCGATGCACAAATTTTGAAGTTATTCGACAATCATCCAATTATCAAGGCAACATTGGACAAAGACAATTTGAAAACCAAGCCTGATTGCCTTTTGGAAATTTCACGCAAGATGCGCCCTTCCGAATTGCCCGACGCAATGGCTATGGAGCGTAACCTTGATACCATGTTTTTCACTTTCCCGAATTATGATTTGGCGAAAGTCGGTCGTTACAAGTTCAACAAAAAGTTGGGACTTGCAAGCCGTATCGTAAAACAAATCGCCGCCGAAACAATCAAGGTTGGCGACACGGTCTTGGTCAAAAAAGGCGAAGAAATCTCGCTTGAACAGGCCAACGCAATAATGAACGCGGGTGTCAACAGCGTTCGCGTTACAATTAATGACGAAACAGGGGCAAAAGAAATCCTTGTTATCGGCAACAATCGCGTTGACGTGAACAAGTACCTTGGATTCAAACCCGAAGAGACGGGCATAACGGAACTTGTCCATGTGCCGACAATGAATACTTTGTTCGAACTTGCAACCGCCAAAACACAAAAGCAAAAACTTGAAGTATTAAAAGAAAATGCAAAGAAACTTACAGGCCGTCACTTATTTGTCGATGATATCGTCGCTACGGTTTCTTATTTATTGAACCTTAACGACGGAATTGGTGCCGAAGACAACATCGACCACCTTGGCAACCGCCGTTTGAATACTGTCGGGGATTTGATGGCACGTCATTTCAAAGAGGGTATGCTTAAACTTCGCAATTCAATGCGCGAGACCATGCAGACCATGGAAATCACTTCCAAATCAATCAATCCAATCAACATTATTAATGCCAAAGCGATTACTCGTGCGTTGAAGGACTTTTGTTCGGTATCACAACTTTCACACGTTATGGATACCAACAATCCGCTTACCGAAATTACGCAAAAACGTAAAATTACAAGCGTTGGCCCTGGCGGTATAACAAAAGAACGCGCCACGTCCGAGGTCCGCGACTTGCATTACACCCATAATGGCCGTCTTTGCGCCATTGAAACCCCAGAAGGTCAATCAATCGGTCTTGTAAACAGCCTTGCCATGTTTGCGCGCATCAACGAATACGGATTTATCACCGCACCTTTGCGCAAAATCGATAAGAAAACAGGCAAAGTCACCGACATAGTCGAATACTTTACAGCGGACGAAGAAGACAACTTCTATGTAGCCCAAGCCATTGAACCAATCGACGCCGACGGTAAGTTGAAAAACGAATATGTACTTTGCCGTTACCGCGATATCGTTTTGGAAGTTACTCGCGACCGCGTCGACTATATCGATGCATCACCAAGACAATTTATCTCGATTGCGACGGCGCTTATTCCTTTCTTGGAAAACGATGATACGGGTCGTGCTTTGCTTGGTTCGAACATGCAAAGGCAAGCCGTCCCCCTTGTAACCACCGAGGCTCCTGTTGTTTCGACTGGCCTTGAACACCGCGTTGCATTGGACAGCCAAGTCCTTGTACTTGCGCATCATGACGGCGTTATTGATTCGGTAACCGCCGAAAAGGTCATCGTCAAACGCGACGACGGCACAAAGGATACTTATAAATTAACAAAATTCGCACGCTTTAACGAAGAAGCCTGCGTCAACCAAAAGCCCATTGTATACAAGGGCGCGAAAGTCAAACAAGGCGACATCCTTGCCGATGGTTATGCTACCGCAGGTGGCGAGTTGGCTATCGGTAAAAACATGTGCGTTGCGTACATGAACTGGGAAGGGTATAACTTCGAGGATGCTATCCTTATCTCGGAACGCGTTGTCAAGGCCGACAAGTTCACATCTATTGCGCTACACTTGAAAGAATGCAAAGCCCGAACCACAAAACTTGGTGATGAAGAAATCACGCGGGACATCCCAAACTTGTCCGAGGACGCATTAAAAAATCTTGACGAAGACGGTATTGTTCGTGTTGGCTCGTTTGTCCGTCCTGGCGATATACTTGTCGGCAAAGTTACCCCGAAAGGTGAAACGGAACTTACCCCTGAAGAACGTTTGCTCCGTGCAATCTTCGGTGAAAAGGCAAGGGAAGTCCGTGACAGTTCTTTGCGTGTTGAAAACGGAAAAGACGGCGTAGTTGTCGCGGTCGAAAGATTCAGCCGTAAAAACAAAGACGAAATGGAAGTTGGCATAAATGAAATCATCAAAGTCACAATCGCCCAGAAACGAAACATCAAGGTCGGTGACAAGATGACAGGCCGTCACGGTAACAAAGGTATCGTTTCAAAAATTCTTCCTGTCGAAGACATGCCATTCATGGCCGACGGAACTCCTGTTGACATCGTATTAAACCCGCTTGGTGTTCCAAGCCGTCTTAACATCGGACAACTTCTTGAAGTTCACCTTGGTCTTGTCGCAAAAACCTTGGGTTGGCAAGTTGCAACCCCAGTTTTCAACGGATGCACCGAGCATGACATCCAAGACCTTCTTAAAAAGAACGGACTCCCTGAAAACGGCAAGATGCAACTGTTCGACGGCCGTACAGGCGAGCCATTTGAAAACAAAACTACTGTCGGTTATATGTACATGCTTAAACTTCATCACATGGTTGATACCAAAATCCACGCTCGTTCGACTGGCGCGTACAGTCTTGTTACTCAACAACCTCTTGGTGGTAAAGCGCAATTCGGTGGTCAACGTATGGGTGAAATGGAAGTGTGGGCTTTGGAGGCCTATGGTGCTGCGCATATATTGCAAGAAATGCTCACCGTAAAATCCGACGATGTTGCGGGCCGTACAAAGACTTTCATAAGCATTGTCAACGGTCAACCTATGCCCGAACCTGGTATCCCCGAATCCACAAAAGTCATGATACGCGAGTTGCAAGGTCTTGGCCTTGATATCGGCATCTTTACGGGCGAGAAAAAACAAGTCGAAATCGAAAAGATTGAAATGCTTGAACCCGATATTGTCGACACCGTCATGAAGCCCGACGAAAACGATATCCTTGAAGAAATCGACCTTGGCTTTGGCGATAATCCAGACGCTTTGGCCGACAAAGCCGAAATCGAATTCGACGAAGACAGTTTGTTCAGTGACGAGGAGTAACAAATGGTAAAGAAAGAAGAATTACACGAAATAGTTACAACCAACGAATGCGTCGCATACAACGGAGACAAGTTGCACCTTGGCATGGTTTCCGTCAAAGTCAAACAAAGTTCAACCTTCCATGGCTCGGCCGAAAAGCCAATGATTTCGGGCAATATTTGCGCTCATGGAACAAGTGGGGTGCTTGTAAATGTTCCATTTGAAACGGTAAAAGACAAGAAATTGCGTCGCGCAATCGTTGTTGGGTATTGCTCGAAACTTGCCGATGAAAAACAACACGAACTTGCTGTTGCCAAAGCCAAGTTGTTGGAAGCCCAAGAAAACATAGTCAAGATAACGAAAAAGTATGATTCGGAAATAAAAAGTTTTAAGGAGATTGAAAATGTTTGAACTAAACAATTTTGAAAGCCTGCGCATAGGTATCGCAAGCCCCGACAAAATCCGCGAGTGGTCGCATGGCGAGGTCACCAAACCCGAGACGATTAACTATCGTACTCAAAAGCCCGAAAAAGACGGCTTGTTTTGCGAGCGTATTTTCGGACCGAAAAAGGACTGGCAATGTTCTTGCGGTAAGTACAAACTTATCCGATATAAGGGCACCATTTGCGATAAATGTGGGGTAGAGGTTACGCGCAGTATCGTCCGTCGCGAACGCATGGGGCATATTGAACTTGCCGCGCCTGTTACACACATTTGGTACTTCAAAGGTGTTCCATCACGCATGGGTACCCTTTTGAACATGACAATCAAAAATCTTGAACAGGTCATTTATTTTGTAAGTTTCGTTGTTATTCATCCTGGGAAAACAAATCTTGTGACTGGACAAATCTTAAGCGACCGCGAGATGCTTGAAAACCAAGAAAAATTTGGTGTCGGCAGTTTCAAGGCTGGAATGGGCGCGGAAGCAGTCAAAGAAATGCTTTCAAACATCAACCTTGATAAAGAAATCAAAGAGTGCGACCAAGTCGTCAAAACTGGGAAAGGCACGAAGCGCGAAAAAGCCGTTAAAAAACTTGAACTTTTGCTTGCATTTAAACAAAGCGGCAACCGTCCCGAATGGATGGTTATGGATGTGTTGCCTGTTATACCTCCAGAACTTCGTCCTATGGTTCAAATCGATGGCGGGCGTTTTGCTACGACCGACGTCAACGACCTTTACCGTCGCGTCATCAACCGCAACAACAGGTTGAATAAACTTATCTCGTTGGGCGCGCCCGATATCATCGTGCGTAACGAAAAACGCATGTTGCAAGAAGCAGTCGACGCCCTTATCGATAACGGCCGTCGCGGTAAAGCCGTGCAAGGCGCAAAAAACCGTGACTTGAAATCCTTGGCTGCGGGTCTACGTGGTAAACAAGGTCGCTTCCGTAATAATCTTTTGGGTAAACGTGTTGATTATTCGGGTCGTACGGTTATCGTTGTTGGGCCCGAACTTAAACATTATCAAGTCGGTATTCCAAAAGAAATGGCGTTGGAACTTTTCAAGCCGTTTGTTATGAAAAAGTTAGTTGAATTGAACTTGGCGCATCATTCGCGCTCGGCTAAACGTCTTATCGAACGTGAACGAACTCAAGTTTGGGACGTGTTGGAAGAAGTTATTAAAGGCCACCCAGTATTGTTAAACCGTCAACCTACATTGCACAGGCTTTCAATCCAAGCCTTCGAACCAGTCCTTATCGACGGACGTGCGATTCGTTTGCATCCGCTTTCTTGCCCTGCGTTCAACGCTGACTTTGACGGTGACCAAATGACGGTTCACGTACCGCTCAGCCCCGAAGCCAAAGCCGAAGCTCGCATATTGATGCTTTCGTCCAACAATATTCTTAAACCTTCCGACGGCAAGTCCATCGTTACGCCTACCCAAGACATCGTTCTTGGTTGCTACTATTTGACAATGGAAAAGAAAGGCGCAAAAGGCGAAGGCAAAATTTTCAAAAACGAAGAAGAAGCCGAAAAAGCATACCAAGCAGGGGAACTTGACCTTAAGGCAAAAATCCAAGTCCGAAGAACTATCGGCGCAACTAATAAAAGAGTCGATACGACGCTTGGACGTATTATTTTCAACCGTTGCTTCCCGCAAGACATCGGCATTATTGACCGTGCTGTAGCGGGTAACGAATTCGCATACGAGGTTAACAAAAACGTTGTCGTCGGAGACCTTAACGAAATCATCGTGTATACTTTCAAAAAGCACGGTGCTACAATCACATCTCAAACCATCGACAAAATCAAGGACGCTGGGTTTAAATACTCGACCCTTGGTTCAATCAGTATCTCGGTGTTCGATGCGCACATTCCTGCGGACCGCGAAAAAATTATTAAAGACACCGAAATGGAAGTCAAAAAAGTCGAAGAGCAACTTGCAATGGGTGCGCTTACGATGGATGAAAAGTTGGATAAAAACATCGAACTGTGGCAAAAGGCAACCGCAAAGGTTCAAAAAGCCGTCGTTGATAACCTTGATGAATTCAACTCAATTAAAATTTACGCCAAGTCTGGTGCTCGTGGTTCCAACAAACAAATCATGCAATTGTCGGGTATGCGCGGTATTATCGCGAACGTTTCGGGCAGGAAAGAAGATGTCCCTACCAAATCCAACTATCGTTTGGGTCTTAAACCGCTTGAATACTTCTTGTCGTCACGTGGCGGACGTAAAGGTCTTGCCGATACGGCGCTTAAAACTGCCGATGCTGGTTATTTGACCCGCCGTCTTGCCGACGTTTCCCAAGATGTTATTATCTTTGAAGACGACTGTTTTGCGACACTTGGCGAAAAACCAAAGGGCGTTGTTGTCCGCGAACTTAACGTCGACGGATATGTTGAAAGTTTACGCTCGCGAATCGACGGTCGTTATACTACGAAAGACGTTGTCGACCCAACCAATCCCAAGCGCGTTATTGTGCCTGGCAATACTATGATATCGACCGAACAAGCCATCGAAATCGAAAAACTTGGCATCAAAGAAGTCGAAATCCGCACGGTTCTTACTTGCAAGGCCAAACGCGGTATTTGTGCAAAATGCTATGGACGTGATATGACAAGCCACGAGACAGTTGCAATCGGCGAGGCCGTTGGTATCATCGCCGCGCAAAGTATCGGCGAGCCAGGTACACAATTAACCATGAGAACCAAACACGCGGGTGGTATCGCGACAAGTAACATTACCGAAGGTCTGCCTCGTGTCGAGGAAATCTTGGAAGCCCGCCAACCCAAGGGTGTTGCCGTTGTAAGTGACGTCGGCGGTATTGTTACTGCGGTTACTCCCGTCGAAAAGCGCATGAAAATCATGATTCGCACCTCTGACGGCCACGATGTCGATTATATGATTAACTCGGGCGTCAAACTTATAGTGAAAAAGGACAGCCCTGTCGAACCAGGCGCGCCTTTGACCGAAGGTGTTATCAACCCGCATGACCTATTGCGTACCAAAGGTATCAAGGCCGTCCAAGATTACCTTATGGCTGAAGTTATCAAAGTTTACAAGACTCAAGATATCGCTATAAACAACAAACACATGGAGATAATCATAAGACAAATGTTGCGAAAAGTTAAAGTCGTCGACCCATGCGAAACCAACCTACAGGCTGGAAGCATCATCGATGCGTCGGAATATGACGAGGCCAATCTTATTGCCATCAACAGCGGTAAAAAGCCTGCGTCTGCAAGACGTGTATTGTTGTCGATTACAAAGGCTGCATTGAAAACCGAAAGTTTCCTTTCTGCCGCATCCTTCCAAGAAACTTCAGCAGTCCTTACCGAAGCCGCAATCAAAGGCAAGACAGATAAGTTGATTGGTCTTAAAGAAAATGTTATAATCGGTAAACTCGTTCCTGCGGGTACGGGCTTGGCTCGGTACCGAAACATCGGGTACAAGGTTGGCTCTGGGGCGACCGCTGCTGGAGCAGGAGAATAAGCATGAAATTGTCATACCTTTTGAACCTTGAAGCATGGATTACGGATACATTCCGCGGGGTTCAAGCCGCTCTTGTCGCAATCATGGCAATTTGTTGTATCATCGTCATCGTCGGCATACTTGCAAGTCCACCTGAAACGGGACAAGGCAACAATGCTATAACTGGCGCCGCGGAAAGTTACTATACCAAAAACAAAGGCAAAAATAATCAAGGCCGAATCCGCACTATGATTATCGTTTGCTCTTGTATCGTCGCCTTGTGTGCAATTTTGTATTTTGTCGCCTACGGAGTCTATCCAGGGGAGTAAATGAAAAAACCCAGATTATCGCCCGAAGAATATCTTGCTTCTTTTAAAGAAAGTGGCAAAAATGTCATCGGCACTTTCATTTCATCTCCGAAAGGCGGAGGTGGTTCTTTCATTATCCCCGATGATGACAAGTTGCCACAAAGCATCGACGTGAAAAACATCACCGACCGAGGCCAAACTGTTATTGCTGCGACCGTATCTGGGTTCAAAGTTGTTGCCCAATTCGTGCCCGACCATACCGATAAGGTCAATATTATCGAAGTTCTTGGAAGCGCAAACACGGTTGGCACCGACATTTTAAGCATAATCCGCGAGCACAAACTTTACGAAGAATTCCCAAACGAAGTTGTCGCCGAAGCCAAAAGTGTCGCAAAAATTACGGCGGCTGAAGTTGCCCGTCGCGAAGACTTACGTGGCAAGGTGCTTATTACAATTGACCCAGAAGATGCCCAAGACCTTGATGACGCAGTAAGCCTTGAAAAAAACAACGAAGGTAACTATGAATTAGGGGTGCATATCGCCGACGTTTCAAATTATGTTGCCGAGGGCAGTCAACTTGATGCCGAGGCCTTTCGTCGCGGGACAAGCGTTTACTTCCCGGGCGGAGTTTTGCCGATGCTCCCCGTTGAATTGTCCAACGATATTTGCAGCCTTAACCCGAACCAAGACCGATTGGCCTTGTCATGCTTCATGACAATCGACCGAAGTGGCCGAGTTTTAAAAAGCCGTATCTCGGAAACGGTTATAAGCACGCATACGCGCTTTTCGTACATGCAGGTTCAAGGCATCCTTGACGGTGACGCGGAATTATGTCGCGAGCACAAAAAACTTATCCCGATGCTTAATGACTGCGCCGAACTTACAAAAATTTTGGAAGGCATAAGGCAAAAAAGGGGAGAGGTCATCCTTGACGTGCCCGAACCAAAAATCATCCTTGACCCCGAAACGGGCAAGATTGCGGACGTTATAGCATATCCGCACCTTATGGCGCACCGAATTATCGAAACTTTTATGATTGAATGCAACGAAACGATTGCCGAATACGCCCTTGAACACAGCCTGCCCTTTGTTTATCGAATCCATGACAAGCCCGACCCGTTGAAGGTCGCCAAACTTGTCGATATGTTGAAACCCTTTTCTATCATGAGCACCATCAAGCCCGAATACCCCAAAGGCCAAGATTATCAACGAGTGTTGAAAGACTTGGACAAAGATTTAAAGCCAATTATATCGCAATTGCTTTTGCGCAGTATGCAAAAGGCCAAATACTCGCCCGATTGCGTGGGGCATTTCGGCCTTGGGTCAAAGTACTATTGCCATTTTACGTCGCCTATCCGCCGTTATCCCGACTTGGTTATACACCGCATTTTAAAGTTGATGCTTAACAAGAAACTGTCAAGCCACAAAATCGCGGAACTGACTACATTTGTGGACTCGGCTTCCGACCAAGCCACGAAAACCGAAATCACGGCAACCGAGGTCGAACGTGCGGTCGACGATTTAAAGCGTGCCGAATACATGAACGACCACATCGGCGAGCCTTTCAGCGGAACAATAAGCGGTATCATGGACTTTGGATGTTTTGTGTATCTGCCGAATACCGTCGAGGGCCTTGTACGGGTTGAAAATATGCCAAAGGACGGCAAAGAATTTTATATCTATAATGAAAAAACCGCGACAATGTCAAGCAAAGCGCGGACTTTTAAAATGGGTGATAAAATCGATGTTGTATGCGTCGGCGTGAACATGGCGCGCCGTCAAGTTGAATTCGCGGCGGCACCAAAACATTAATCGCCGATGGTGTAATCGTAAATTTCTCGATTGTCGTTGGCGTTAACGGTTCTGTTTTTGTTTTTAACCTCGATTGCCCTTGTGGCATGCAGTTTCTTTTCTGTTTCCTTGTCCAACGAAATTGGCTTCAATGTCAAATTTGCTATTTCTTTGTTTGTGCTCATATGTTTTTCCTCCGATTGTATTATTACCACAGAAATAAATAAATTGCAATAGTTTTTTCATTGTGTTAACATGAAGCATGGAAAAACTTTCATCAAACAGCCTCGCCTCGCGCTTTGTCAACGCATACAACATGCTTGACCACAGTTTAAGGACTCAATACAACTTCAAAGCCAACATTTCGTTCAGCGACCTCATCCGAAGGACGGCCACATTGAACCAAGTCATCCGACTTTACGAGGATGAACTTATCGACCTGGCCCGACTGCGCAACGCAATTATCCACAGTAAAAGCGAACAAGTCATCGCCGAACCGCACGAAGACGTTGTTGAAACCATGGAAAAAGTCGCAAAAATCATCTCGACGCCACCGCTGGTTGTCGATGTTATCAAAAAAATAAATGTAGATACAATCGAAGCAGGCGCCAGCATGCGCGACTATATCGTTATGTCAGCCGAAGTCGGGCACAGTAGCGTCCCCGTGTACAAACGCGATATGCTTGTCGGGGTCCTTCAAAGGCACACCGTCTTGGAAGGGCTTGGGCACGTAATGAAGTCCAGCCGAAGTTTGGACGACTTTTTGAAAAGCACAACCACCGAGGTCTTTTTGCGCGATTTCCCGAACAATAAAAACCACTTTACAATCACATCGTCACGCGTGACAATCGAAGAGGTTTTGGAATTATTCACCAACCGCAAACTGTCGGCGGTAATCATCACAAGCGACGGTACAAGTGGTGGCAAACTTACGGGTATCGTAACCAACGCCGATGTGTTGAACCTTATGCATATACTTGAAGGTTACTAAAAAAGCACTCAAAATCATTTGTAAAAAATCAATAAATGGTGTATACTAAACGCAAGAGGGAGTACTCTATAGAGAGGGAGTACTCTATAGAGAGGGAGTACGTTATGTTTAAACAAAAGATAGCAGTCAATTTTATAATCATGGGCCTTGCGTTTTTGTTTGGCGCAGGCTTGTTGGTAACATCTTTGGTG
>JAIRQZ010000033.1 GCA_031256235.1 Christensenellaceae bacterium
TAACAACAATCTTTGGCACAACAATAACCTTGCCATGATCGACGAAGGCCTTGAATCTCTTGACGGGCGAATCGTGGCGCTTCAATCCCAAGCAGAAGAATACGAAACCAAAGTTGTAAAGCGTGATACCGATGGCGCGGCAAAGGTCGCGGCGGTCAAGGAGTTGCTTGATGCAATTGCCGAGAAAAAAGGTCTTTTAAAAACAATCATATCGCAACACGAGACCGAAAAGTTAAAACAAAGCGACGAAATTGCCGAGTTGACTCAAGCCTATTATCGTGTCGAGGGCGCTCATGCCCGCATCGACGTAACCACCGAGCAAATGCAAATCCGCATGGACGAAGAATATCAAATGAATTATTCCGCATGTCACTTGTATTTGCAAGAACAAGGCATCGAAAAAATCGCCCCCGAAAATCTTGAAGAATCCACCCGCCAAGTATCGGCCTTCAAGCGCAAAATCTCGGCGCTTGGCCCTGTTAATTTGGACGCCATCGAACAAAGCAAGTCCGCAAAGGAACGTTACGACGAATATATGACCCAGGTTAACGATTTGCAAAAGGCCAAAACCGATTTGGAAAAAGTAATCAAAGATTTGAACTCCGAGATGGTTACAAAATTCCGCGAATCCTTTGAACAAATAAACAAAAACTTTGGACACGTGTTCAAGGAGTTGTTCGGCGGCGGCCACGCAAGGTTGGAACTTGTGCCAATCGGTGGCGACGAAAACACGCCAGGCAAAATCGATTGGCTTGAAAGCGGTATCGACATTATTGCCGAGCCCCCAGGCAAAAAACTTGCCAACCTTACGCTCTTGTCTGGTGGTGAAAAGGCCTTGACCGCGATTGCAATCTTGTTCGCAATATTGAAACTTCGTCCAATGCCGTTTTGCATACTTGATGAAATCGAGGCCGCCCTTGACGAGGCCAATGTCTCGCGCTTTGCTAACTATTTGTTGAAATTCTCGGCGCAAACGCAATTCATCGTCATAACTCATCGCAAGGGTACAATGGAACTTGCCAATAATATGTATGGCGTGACAATGGAAGAGCGCGGAATTTCAAAACTTGTATCCGTAAAGTTGGAATCTTGGGACGAGGCCGCGGCGCCCGCGAACATCGCATATGACGAAACAGGGGAGGTAATCCACGCATGAACTGTACCCAAGTAATTGTCGGATGCGCCGTTATTGTTCTTGACGGGAACAGAGTTTTGCTTCACAAACGCGGTTCGAAATGTCGCGACGGGGCAGAAACTTGGTGCTTGGCGGGCGGGATTGTTGAATTGGGCGAAACTTTCGAGCAAGCCTGCATTCGCGAAACACAGGAAGAATACGGAATCGACATAGACAAGGTTGAAATAATCTGCATAACCAACAACACTTGTTACACTAATCACAGTATCTCGATTGGTGCGGTTGCACGCAAATGGCACGGCACACCCCAAATTATGGAACCTCATAAATGCACCGAACTCAAATGGTTCGACGTGAACAAACTACCCGAACATATGTACATCCCAAGCCTGCATGTCATCGAAAATTTCAATGCAAAGAGGTTCTATCGTGGGACTTTTTAAAAAACTTTTCGGAGGTCTTGCAAAGACCGCATCCAACATCACGCAATCAATCGCGCAAATTTTCACAAAAGAACTTGACGACGAATTTTACGATGACCTTACTGCGGTATTGTTGTCGGCCGACATGGGCATGGAGGCAACCGAGCAAATCATCGACGACATCAAACGCACGGCCAAGCGCGACGGCATAAAAACCGAGACACAACTTAAACAGGCCCTGGCCCAAAGCATCGCAGAAATATTATCCGCCACAAAGACCGAGCCTAGTGTTTCTTCTGAAAAATTTTCGCCCCCCGAAGGGGCGAGAGGTGGCGTAAGCCGCTCTAGGTTAGAAAATTTTGAAGAGGAAATGCTTGGCTCGACCTCCGCACAGGAAATCATCATGGTCGTCGGCGTCAACGGCGTCGGCAAAACCACAAGCATAGGAAAACTTGCGTCTTATTACAAGTCGCAAAAGAAATCGGTGCTTATTGTTGCGGCGGACACTTTCCGCGCCGCGGCCACCGAGCAACTTGAAACATGGGCAACCCGCGCAGGCGTAAGGATAGTCAAACAAGCCCAAGGCGCAGACCCCGCATCGGTCGTGTTTGATGCGATGACATCGGCAAAGGCCAAAAACGACGACATCGTGATAATTGATACCGCAGGCCGATTACACAACAAAGAACACTTGATGACCGAACTTGAAAAAATCGACCGCGTCGTGGGGAAATTCGACATGCCAAATTATAAAAAATACATCGTATTGGACGCGACCACGGGACAAAACGCCTTGAACCAAGTCGAAGTGTTCAATGACGCCGTAAACTTGGACGGTGTGATTTTGACCAAACTTGACGGCACGGCCAAGGGTGGGGTGGTCGTGGCAATCAAACAAAAATTCGGCTTGCCTGTCCTGTTCGTGGGCGTGGGCGAAAAAATCGACGACCTGTTGCCGTTCGACCCGTTGGAGTTTTCTCGGGCGATAATTGGGTTGGAAAATACTTGACATAATTCGACAAATATGGCACACTATATTATCGAAAGGCCGAAAGGCCGAAAGGCCGAAAGGCCGAAAGGCCGAAAGGCCGAAAGGCCGAAAGGCCGAAAGGCTTTTTTTAGGCCCTTCCGACGGGAGGATGTATGAAAAAATTTTCAAACAGAGTTTTGACAATGTTGGCGGTAGGCGTTTTGTCAGTGTCATTTTCGGTGGCAAGCATTGTCACGGGGTTTGCGTTTAAACCGACAAAGGCGGCGGTATTACCGTTCTCGCAGTTAGATTACAATGACCTTATTGAAATTGGTTTGCACCATTCTTATAATGGTCCGCCGAAGTATGAACTTACGAAAGGTTGTGTGTATCTGTTGACGATGACTGGTATGAAGAGAGACAGCGGAGAAAACTATTATTTTCATGGTTGGTTGGATTGCAGGGAAACCGCGCGCACGCTCACACTGGAAATGTCGGGAGATCAAGGAGGCTCGTGGGCACGCATTAAGGAGGGCGATACCTTATGGATTGGTAGCGAGCGTACGCACTCCGATGAGTTTCCCTTTAATAACGTAAATAATTTGTCAAGTTTGCCCACTTATCCTAAGTGTACCACAAGTAATTGGGGTGTCGGTTTCTCCTTTACGGCTACAAGGTATTTTGAATCGCCTACTGCTTCGTATAAACGAATTACCACATTACAAAGCGAAATCACCATATTACAAAAAGAAAAAACCCAATTAAACGATACCATAAGTGGGCTACAAATCGCCATCGACACATTGGAAGGCAGGGTAACTGCCCATGAAGCAACAATCACAGAATTGAACAATCAAATCACGGCCAAGGACACCGAGATATCGGGTTATCAAGCCGATATCACCCGAATCCAAGGCGAAAAAGGTGAATTGGAAGCCGAACTTGGCGAAACTATACAGGGGCTTGAAAACGACATAACGGGATTAAACAACGACATCGCAGGACTTAACCAAGACATCATTGATTTGATCGCGGGCAATGACCTGGAGCAAGCCGCCTTGGTCAAATCATACTTGGACGAACTTGACAGGTTGAACAGGGAACACGATGCCCAGTTCAACGACCTTACGGGTAAAATCAATGCCTTAAGGCAACAAATTATTGACTTGAACGCCACTTCCACGGGCCTGCTTGGACGAATCACGACGCTTACAACCGAACGTAACCAAGCAAGAACCCAGTTGGCAATAGCGAACGCCCAAATCGAACAAAAAGACGCCGACATCGATGACCTGGAGCGCACAATCGCAAGATTGCGAGGCGACATAACGGGACTGCTTGACGAACGCGAGGCGGCCCAAACAAGTTACGACACGACATCCAAAGAATTGCAACGTATGACGGTGCTTGTTTATGATTACGAAGACGCCATGGCCTTGAAGGACGGCGAGATAGACAAACTCCTTGGGCAAATCAATGCGCGCATGTTCGGGTTTAAAACCCCAAAGAGTGCAACACCTGCCGTCATCGGTCTGTCGGTCGGGTTGTCGATATTTGCCTCGGGATTTGGCGCGGTCGGATACCTTTACTGGGGCTTGCGCAGAAAAAGCGCAAGGCTTGCCGTCAATAAACATTGACACAGACATCTTTTGTCTATAATATGAGAGTATATGTTCGCGAACAAAAAACTTCTTATAAGCATCGCTCTGGCCTTTACGGTATTTGTTTCGGGGCTTTTGGGCTTTGTCATAATTCCCAACGCGCTTAACAAGTTCCATGCGGCGTCTTTGGGCCCCATGGTTCGCGACTCGGTGTCGGGTAACGGCGGTTCCGCGGTAATGGTTGGCGAATACCTTTATTTTACAAGTGGCTTTCAAAGCAAAGAGGCTATTACTTACAAACAAAACGCATATAACAAGGTCCGTGGTCAAGGCGAGGGTGGCATATGGCGCGTGAAGATGTCCAACGGCTTGCCCGAATACAACAACGATTATTTGAATTATTTAAAAGATTATCTTACCACCGACGAAGTCGACGGATTTGACCGATACGACCGCTTTAACGACAATCAAAAATACGGCGACTCGATGGACAAAGTTGTCAAGCGCGGCGACCTTGAACTTATCGTCCCGAAAATCGCAGGTTGGGAAAACACTGCCATTTGGATTTTCGACAACACCTTGATTTACACTTCGCCCAACGAACAAAAGGACAAACGAGGCCAACTCCAACGCAACAAAATCGACTTCTTTCGATGCAGTTTGACTGGCTCGGCTCATAAAAAAATCTACACAACCCGCAACGACGGCCTTACCTTTGATGACTATACCGTCGCGTGGGCAAGCGAACCTTACTTGTTAATCAAAGACGGCGAAAGCCTTAACCGCGTTTCGATGGGTGGCAGGGTAAGTCGAATCTCGGACAAGGTAATCTCGGCCGTGTTCCCGGTTGTCACTGGATATTTCGGCGGAGTTGTAAACAGCACCGTAACCTATGACGAACAAAATCTTGAAAACAGTTACGCTGGCGTCATGAGTAACGTCTATTACACCGAAGCCCCCGACGAAGACCAAACCACATGGCGCGGCGACATTTTAAAGTGTGCCGGTGTTGCCACTTGGCGCGACCCAAAAACATTGCGCCAAAGCCACGAATGGCACACCTTGCATGCACTTGGCAACGGCCATTTGGTCATGCAAATTAACTTTGAATCTCCCACCAAGCCCCGCCTGTACGTAATCAACGATGAAAAAGCGTCGTTCGAGGTCGCAAGCCTTGACTCAAAGTACAAAATGTCAAAGTCTTTGGAGGCCGAAGAAGCCAAAATTTATGTCTCGGGCGAAAAGACTCTTTCGTCCATGTTCCGATATGTAACCTTGGCGAACGGCGGTCTGCGTGTATATGCGAAACAGCAAGACATCATCTACAGCCCAAACCCAATCACAAACGATGGCGAAGTTGAATCCATCATTGCGGTAAATTCCGGCAACATTATGTACAAAAGCATGGCGGGACAACTTGTAAGCATTGATTGGCAAGGCAACAATCGACAATACGTGAACCCAGGCGTGTTTTCAAGTGCGGTGCCTGGTGCACGTATCACGGCCTTTTGTGTGCTTGACGCACACGGACGCTCGACAAGCAGTGGCTATATGTTCTTTTTTGTAGGCCTTATCACCGAATACGGTAAAAGTAATGAACACAACGCCGACGACGGACACGACCACGGTGACGAAGAATCTCCCGAAGAGCCCATAGAATTTGAAACAATCACTGCTGGTTTCATCTTGTCGCCCAATCAAACAGGCGGACGGGATTATATACTGGCGCAACTTGATACCGATAAATATGTATACTTACCTGAAAACGAAGAAGATTGACAGTTATTATTTTGAATTTTGTTTGCATATCATTTAAAATGATATACAATGATGGCATGGCTAAATACACAATAATTGCAGACTCTTGTTGCAACCTTTACAGTAAAGACCTTAACTCAAGCAAAATTGACTTTCACGTCATACCTCTTACAATGATTGTCGGCGAGCAAGAATTTGTCGACACCGAAAGCCTTGATACCGCTAAATTTGTACACGCGGTAAACGAATTCAAAGGCGTTTCAAAATCTGCATGCCCTTCGCCCGAAGCCTTTTACGAAGTAATGCAAAAAGGCGACAATATTATTGTTGTTACGTTAAGTGGGAAATTAAGTGGCACCAACGCAAGTGCAATGGCTGCGGGCGAGCGTTTGAAAACCGAACACCCCAACAAGAAACTTTTTATCTTGGACAGCCTGTGCGCATCAAGCGGTATCGATTTGATTTTGTATAAGATACGCGACCTTGTTGAAGAGGGCAAAAACTCGTTCGACGAGATAGCCGTAAAAGCCGAAGAAATCCGAAACAAAATGCACACAAGGTTCTTGTTGCAAGACCTTGGCAACTTGGTGAAAAACGGCCGTATGAGCAAAATGGTCGGGAAAATCCTGACCACCGCCAAAATCAAACTTATATGTGGCGACGACGGGGAAGGCGAAATCAAAAAATACGGCATGGCGATAGGAACGCGGCGCGGTTTGGCGACCTTGGCTGAATTGCCTTCAAAAGAAATCACTGCCGAAGACCCAATCATGATTACCCATGTTCACGATGCGGAAGGAGCCGCCTTTTTGGAAAATCAACTTAAAACAAAGTTCGGTTTCAAAAATATCAAGGTTCGATTAATGCGTGGCTTGTCGTCTTTGTACTCGGCCGACAAAGGAATCGTAATCGCTTATTAAATATCGTTTGTCAAAAATGTGCAAAAGATGTTAATATTTAATATATGTTGGGCGAAACCACTGGTATCTTGCGTGACAAACAAAAGAAGAAAAAGTTAAATGTCGGCAAATGGAATAATGTCGGCCTTATTTTATGCTTCTTAAGTGTCTTTTTCGCTTTGATGACGGGGTTCCAATGGCCTCGCTTTTTGTCGCGTGGAATGTATGGCCTTTTTGGGGTCTATACCTATGCAATTTTATTTTTCACTTTCTTCGTCGGCATATCAATGAAGTTTTCTCACCGTTATGCGGTTAACAAACGATACATAGTTTGTTCCTTGGTACTTTTGATATCTTCTTTTACCGCAATACATCTTTCCATGACAAACCGTCAACTTGGCACCATGACGTTTGAACAATATCTTACCCACGGGTTTTCACATGTTACACCAGGCGGGGCAATTTTTTCGATTCCGTCATTCGTTCTTTGGAATATTTTTGCGGGTGTCGTCGGCGCAAGCATAGTTCTTGGTGCGACGTTCATCACATCGGCAGCGTTCATGACAAGTTTCATCATCACACGCCAGGGTGAAAATAAAGTAATCCGTAAAAAACCGCAGGCCGCCAAAAGGGTAGCGACCACCACTGCCGAAGAAACTTATAAAAAGGATTATGTTGATTTAAGTGCCCAGGTCGAACAAAAGTACCAAGAACTTTTGCAAAAACAAAGTCGCAACACAATGAATGTGCAAAAAAGTGCACTTGGTTTGGACAAATTGCCACCAAAACAAATTACGACTGCGGTATATGACGCGGCGGTCCCATTAAGCCAACTTTCGCCATCCCCAGGTTTTATCGGCGATGAAATCACAAATATGTCCACCCAAGCCGCCACAAACTTTGCCAAAGGGTTGACGTACGACGCACCAAAATACGCCGACGAACTTACAAATACTTGGACGCCTCCAACCAACTCGCATGTGTTTGATACTCCAACAACAGTTGGCAACAGCCCAAACGTCGAAAGTTTGCTTACCGAATACGCCATTGAAGACCAAAAGCACGAAGTCTCGTACCAACCTACAACTCGCGCCCGCCAACCAAAGGCCCCGTCTGTTGCGCCAGGGCAAACATCTTTCGACACGGTTATGTCGGACGCAAAACCAAAAAAGGCATACAAACCCGCGCGCTATAACCGCCCCAACATAAGTCTTATCAACACCGAAAGTACCGATTTGTCGGAATTCCAAATCGACGCCGAGTTAAAAAAAGGCATGCTTGATGCCAAGTTAAAGGAATTTTCCGTCAACGCAAAAGTCTCAAGTTTTACTGTGGCACCTGCAATAACACGATTTGAAATCATGCTGGGCTTAGGAACAAGGGCGAACGATGTGTATCGGCTTGAACCCGACTTCCAGGTCATTTTGGGCACAGAACAAATCCGCATGGAAAATGTCCAAGGCAAAAATGCCATCGGTATCGAAGTCCCCAACAAAACCATCGGCAAGGTTTCAATTCGTGACATTTTGATGTCCAAGGAATGGACGGGTTCGAAAAGCCCGCTTACAATAGCACTTGGTAAAAACATAAGCGACGAAATCATTGTGGGCGACATCGGCACAATGCCACACCTTTTGATTGCGGGCTCGACAGGTTCGGGTAAATCGGTTTGCATCAACACAATCTTGACGTCTTTGGTCTATCGCGCCGACCCCGCCGATGTAAAGTTGCTTTTGGTCGACATGAAACTTGTTGAACTTGGCATGTATAACGAGATTCCCCACATGCTTATCCCGCGCTCTATCGGCGAAGTCCAACACGCAATCAACGCATTGAAATGGATGCAAGAAGAAATGCGTCGCCGATATAAAGTCCTACAAAGCCACGGCCTGAAACATGTAAGTCAATACCAAGCCTTGCCTGCATACACAAGTGGCCAACTTGAACGCATGCCGTATATTTTGATGGTTATTGACGAGGCCGCCGACCTTATCTACACAGGCAAGCGCGAAGTCGAAGACGCCGTCAAACAACTGGCGGCCTTGGGTCGGGCAAGCGGTATACACTTGATACTGGCTACACAACGCCCAAGCGTCGACGTCATCACCGCGGTTATCAAGGCCAACATGCCTGTGCGTATCGGCTTTAAAACGGTAAGTCGTGGCGATTCGCAAACGATTGTCAACGAAGTCGGATGTGAAAAACTTGTCGGCCGTGGCGACATGCTGTTTTCAAAAGAGGGCCATATCCAACGTATCCAAGGCGCCTTTATCGAAGACGAAGAAGCCCGTCGCGTAATGAATTATATCCGCGAAAACAACAAATGCGAATTTGACAGTGATGTCGAAGACTATATCTTGAACGGTCCGCCCGAACAACAAAAATCTATGGCATACGGCTTTGGCGACGGACCAAGCGCCGCCCGTAACCAAGACCCAATGTTCCTTGCCATTTTGCGTTGGCTTGTCCGCGAAGATAACGTCAAACGCCAAGCCTCGATCGCAAGTATCCAACGCAAGTTCAGTCTCGGCTTTGGTCGCGCAGGCCGTATAATCGACCAAATGGCCGAGGCAGGTTACGTATCCGAAGACAACGGCGCCAAAGGCCGTACGGTTCTTATCACAAGGGAGGAGGTTGACAATTTGTTCGGGTCAGAGTAACCTTTATGTGTGGATAAAACCTTTGACTTTGCAAAAAACGAACCTTTAATTTACAACAAGTGGCTTGATGGCAACGCTTTTCGAGCGGAGGTCAACCCCGATAAAAAGCCCTATACGGTAATTATGCCACCGCCGAATGTTACTGCGCGTCTGCACATCGGCCACGCTTTTGGCCTAACGGTTCAAGACATCATAGTCCGTTTCAAACGCATGCAAGGCTTCGAGGCATTGTTTCTCCCTGGTGCTGACCATGCCGCAGTGGCTACCGATGTCAAGGTTAGGGAAGAACTTAAAAAACGTGGCATCGACCCGAACAAAATAAGCGACGCGGAATTTTTGCAACATGTCGAAGAATGGTACAAAATCTATACCGAACAAATCAAGGAGCAAATGAAACGCCTTGGATTAAGTTGCGATTGGTCGCGCTTTACGTTTACAAAAGACCCCTGCGCCGCCAAAGCTGTCGACACGGTGTTTAACAACCTTTACAAAAAGGGCCTTATATACAAGGGTAGTCGCATGGTCAACTTTTGCCCAGGCTGCAAATCGGCCTTAAGCGATGCCGAAGTCGAATACAAAACGGTCGAGCGTACAATGTACCACATCAAGTACGATACTATCACGGTGGCGACTGTGCGACCCGAAACAATCCCAGGTGACGTCGCGATTGCTGTCAACCCAAAGGACAAACGATATGCAAAATTCGTTGGTACGACGGTCACAAACCCTTTGACGGGCGCCAAAATCCCCGTCATCGCCGACGATTACGTAGATATGAAATTCGGCACGGGAGCGTTAAAAATCACCCCTGCGCACGACATGGCTGACGCGGAAATCGGCGCGCGCCACGGCTTAAAGCCAATTATACTGAAAACCGAAGATTTAACCGACGAAGCACGCCTCCGCGCAATCGAGGTCTTGAAAAAAAGTGGCGCCCTTGTAAAGGAACAAAAGTACACGGGCAACATCTCGGTATGTTATCGTTGCTTCCGTCCTGTCGAGCCCACAATCTCCGAGCAATGGTTTTTAAAAATGCGCGACCTTGCCAAGCCTGCGATTGAAGCGTTGAACAATGGACTTGCAATCGTACCGAAAAAGTACGAAAAAATTTATTTACATTGGCTTAACAACATCAAGGATTGGTGCATATCTCGCCAAATCAAGTCGGGTTACAAAATCCCAATCAAGGGCGAAACCGACACGCTTGACACATGGTTCTCGTCGGCTCTTTGGCCATTTTGCACCTTGGGTTGGCCAGACAACACGCCCGACTTCAAGTATTTTTATCCGACGCAAACACTTGTCACCGCCTATGAAATCATATTCTTTTGGGTCATTCGCATGGTTTTTTCGGGCATCGAGGCCACGGGCAAACTCCCGTTCGAACGCGTAGTCTTCACTGGCCTTGTGCGCGACGGGCAAGGGCGCAAGATGTCCAAATCGCTTGGCAACGGCATTGACCCAGTGAAAATCATTGACGAGTTCGGCACCGACGTACTGCGCTTTTCGTTGATTGTCGGGACGAAACTTGACCGCGACCCGCGTTACAGCATGGAAAAGGCCACCTTGACACGTAACTTTATAAACAAAATTTGGAACGCAACGAAGTTTTTTGAAAATATGCAGACACCTGCAGTCGCAACGCCCGCTCCGAAAGCCACAGCCCTTCGCCCTGCCGACAAGTGGATTTTGACGAAATTTAATAATCTCATAAAATCCGTCACTAAAAAGTACGAAAAGTTCGATTTCGGTGTCGCCGCGGCCGAACTGCAACATTTCTTTTGGGCGGATTTTTGCGACTGGTATATCGAAGAATCCAAGCAAACCAATAACCCAGAAGTTTACCATGATGTCTTGTCGGCATTTTTAAAACTTATCTCGCCGATTATGCCGTTTGTCACGGAAAACATTTGGACAGAGGTCCTTGGCAACCGCACAAGTTTGTTGTCGGCAACTTTCCCGATTCCCAACCCAAAGTACAACTTTCCAAAAGAGTTTAAGGAATTCGAACAACACATCGAACGAATCAAGACCGAACGCAACGCAAAATCCGAGGCCGAGAATGCGGTCAAAAAAATCGAAATTTTGAAAAAAGAAATTGCCCGCGGGGAACAGGTACTTGCCAACAAAGGCTTTGTCGACCACGCACCCAAGGAACTTGTAGCAAAAGAGCGCACGAAACTTGAAGAAAACCGCAAGTTGTTAAAGGAGTTGGGCAAATGAAAGTAGATCTGCACTCGCACACAACCTATTCGGACGGAACTCAAACGGTTTCCGAACTTTTAACGAAAGCCGAGCGTGCGGGCCTTGGTTATCTTGCGATTACCGACCACCAAAGTGTCGGGGCGCATAAGGAACTTGAGAAACCCGAGGTACGGAAACTGTTTTCAGGTAAAATCATTCCAGGAATTGAACTTGAATTTGACCACCACGGGATTTGCAACGAAGTGTTGGGCTTGTGTATTGACACGGACAAAGTTGCAAAACTCGACTTTTTACAGGACAACGAAAAAAAACGTCGTCGCCTGTTTTATTTGCGCAATCTTTACGACATGTTTGTAGGGGTTGGGTTCAAGGCCAAGCCATACGAGGTCTATCTTGACGAAATGACAAAGACGGGAATAATGCCATATACGCTTGTTAAAAAGATTTATAATGACCCAGAAAACCAAGAACTTGCCAACTCGTTGGGGCTTTTGAAAGCAGCAACGCGTTACAGTTTCTTTCGAACCAAAGTCGACGACCCCAAAAGCAAGTACTATGCCCAGCAAATTATCGAAACGTTGGCACAGGTTTGCAACGCAATCCACGGCGCGAATGGGCTTGCTTTTATGGCGCATCCTTTTCGGGCAAACAAAGATAACCAGGCCAATGCTCTTGAACCCGATGTGTTAAAAATGCTTGATTACGTAGTAAAAAACAAATTGCTTGACGGGTTGGAAGTTTACCGCAATGACCACACAGCAGAGCAGACAACGTATCTTGAAAAGTACGTCAAAAAGCATAACTTGCTTGCAAGTGGCGGGTCGGACAACCACTATCCACCCGAACCTATTGCGGACTTTGTACCTGCGGAGGCGGTGACATGGCTCAAATAAAAAACATCGACTTTGTCGCCGACGAGATGGCGAAAAAACTTATTGTACTTTTCATATTTGAAAAGATGGAATTTCCGCTTACCGACGAAAGTTTGAACGAAATCGTCATGCAAAACTCCGAATGGATTCAATACATGGATTGTCGCGAAGCCTTGTCGGCGCTTATCCAAAGCAAATTCCTATACCAAACGACGCAAGGGAACGAAACAAGTTACAGCATAACCCAAGACGGTCGCGGATGCTTGGGGCACTTCTTCCAAAAGATTCCTGCCTCAATAAGGGAAGAAATTATCGAGTTTGCAAAAGAAGCCAAGCCCAAATTCAAGCGCAGGCAAGAATACACCTGGGACTATTTCAAAAACGCCGACGGAACATACACGGTTGTCCTGCGAATCCGCGACCATGTTATCGGCAATAACTTGCTTGAAATCAAATTCAAAACCGACACGCGCGCCCAAGCCAAACTTGCGGCGACCAAGTGGCGCGAAAAAGCCGCCAACATATACGAAAGCATCTATCTACTTACGGGAGGGGAAGGAGCATGAAACGTCTTGCCGTGTTGTTACTTATCGTGCCTGCGATTATGCTGGCGGGCTGTGACCCCTTTGGACGCAACAAGCCAAAACCACCCGTCATAACCAAGGGCAGTTACCGTATAGACGGCTTTTACGTAAAAGAAGTTTTCAACGAAAACTATATCGATATGCAAAGTGCATATTCACGCGATACGCGGTTGGCCTTTCTTGAAAACTATCGCGACGCAAATAACCAACCCTTAAGCGCCCAAGACGAAGCATTTGCGACCATGCTTGGCGCCATAGGTATCCCAACCTTATACGTTACCGATTACTCGATAAAGGGTAAACCGTACACGACAAGCGGAAATGACATCTTTATCAATGACGAATACTTTGGTTTTTTCAAATACGCCAAATTGTACATTGATTACACAAGTTACTTTGAAAATTTGCCCCAAGGCTTTATAATAGTTTCAGTTTGGAGGATAAAATGAGATATCAAACACAAGGCGTATGCGCAAGTTTCATTGATTACGAGGTCGACGAAAAAGGCGTTTTGCGCAATGTCCATTTTCACGGCGGATGCCCAGGCAATGGGCGAGCGGTCGCAGCCTTGGTGGAAGGCATGCCCGTCGACGAAGCGGTCAAGCGTTTGCGCGGTATCCAATGTCGTGGTGGCACAAGTTGTGCCGACCAATTTGCCCGCGCGCTGTCGGGGGTGAAATGAGACATGACGGCGCCAACCAACCAACCAACCAACCAACCAACCAACCAACCAACCAACCAACCAACCAACCAACCAACCAACCAACCAACCAACCACTCATTTATACAATTGTAACGGGCCTATTGTTTGCGT
>JAIRQZ010000019.1 GCA_031256235.1 Christensenellaceae bacterium
TTGTTTATTGATACTGTCAATTAATTGGCCGATTACCTTTTCTTCATTACGAGCGGGGATGAGGATGGCATATTTGTACTTGTTGATTGTGGGTTTGAATTTCTTTGGTTTAAAGATAACCCCTATTATTATGAAAATAGTTCGGTATGCGCCAATAATGGCTATAGCGTAGGCAACTATGCTTAGGCTCCTGTCTATATCTCTCATCACGACAAGGGCTGTTTCCACTACAAGGCCTCGTTTAATGTGGGCGTATCATAGATGTCTTCTATTTTGTGGTCAACAACGTGTGGCATGCGTTTCCATCTTACTCGCCCAAAAAGCGCAAAGAAGAATATCCAGTTGAATATAATTTGGAGGAAAGGCCAAATCAAAAAATAAAAAAATAGTTTTGCCGGTGGGATACGCATTCGCCGGTGTTCGCAGATTACTGTAATGGCTGAATAAACATATGCAGATACAAAGTGTGCTGCCAAATAAAAAATTAAAGATATGTACATTGGTGTTAAATCATAATCTGGGTTTATTGATTTGAACAAAAAACAACTTGTAGGATAAAGAATTAAAATTAAAAATGAAGTAATCCATATGGGTGAAACGAATATTAACATATTTAAACAAGTAAGCCGTTTTTTAAACCCTATAATCGCACGCTTTAAAATGTTGCGTTGCGTGGGGCGGGGACGCGCGTAATATTTGTCGAAATCATATGGCGCGAAGATTCCCAAGCACAGCGGTGGCAAATATTTAAACCATGCCAGTAGTGTGCCACGACCCCAGCGTCTTCGTTGGCGCGCCGCATCCTTGTAGGTGAGTGGCTGTTCATCGAAGCAGATTGCGTCTTTGACAAATGTCGTCCTTACGCCGCGCGAGGCAAAATCAAGTGAGTATTCGTAATCATCCGAAAATCCGCACCACTTAAAGTTTATTTTTTGGAATATGTTGTTTCGCATCAGGGCGCCTTTGCCATTAGACATGACTCCCAGCCCCAGGACGGATAGTGCTCTTGACTCGCGCATGCCCTCATAAAAGACCATGCTTACGAATGATGACATTAGAGTTGTTCCGAAATTTTTTGATTCAACGTAACTTGTGAACATATCAAACTCTTTGTTATCAAAAGCATCGTTCATTTTGGTCATGTAGTTTTTTGAAAGTAGATTATCTGCATCCATTATCAAGTAGCCGTCAAATGTTTCGATGCCGTAATCTTTTCGAACATTTTCAACAAGAAACTCCATTGCCCAACCTTTGCGCCTTCGGTTTTTGGGAGGGTTGATTCGTTCATAGACAACTGCGCCATGTTCGCGAGCGATTTCCGCAGTCTTATCACTACAGTTATCGGCGACGACAAAAATGGTGATAAGGCTTTTATCGTCTTTTATATAGTCTTGTTTGTTGATGCTGTCAATTAATTGGCCTATGACTTTTTCTTCGTTGCGGGCAGGGATGAGGACGGCATATTTGTATTTTTGGGTTGTGGGTTTAAATTTCTTTCCCTTGGATACAAGTGCAATGGCCACGTAAATAAGTCTGTATATGGTGACAAAGCCGAAAAAATAGATAAAAATATCCAAGAATAGAGTTATTTCCCACATCACATTGATTGCTGTTTCCATGGTAAGATTATACACATCGATGAATTATATTGCAAATCAAATATAAGGTGTGTATAATTATGGGATATGCAAACCCAAGTGGCGTCCAATAGTGGCAAACTGGATAACATTAAAAACATCGGCGCTTTGTTGCCCGACATTAATTTGTGCGTCAAAAAGTGCGATAGTGCGAAAGCCCAACTTGAAGAAAAACTTAACTCTTTGAACCTTGCCGCAAGTTCAATTACCCATGCACGCGAAACTGAGATTCGCAACGCGCAAAAGCGGGAAGAGTATGCCGACCTTATTAAACAACGCCAACGTGAGCGCGAAGATGCCGAACGCAAAGTCGACGAGCGTGCACAGACGAAACTTGCCGCCGTTCCGCCTGTGAAAAAGCCCGAGCCAGTTGCAAAGGCTCCAGAATTTACGCCACGAGTGCCCGTTGGCGGTGTGCCTGCTTGGCATAAACCAGAGGGGCATAATGCGCCCCGTCCGACAACGCACTCGCAACCTTGGTCAAGCGGTCGGACATTTACTCCAGGTTCGCGCCCCCCATACCAAGGCGCAAACCCAAACTATCGTGGCGACCGACCCTATACACCGAATCCGAACTATCAAGGTACTAGACCTCAAGGAAATTATCCGCCTAGGCCTCCGTTTGACCCAAATCGTCCCCGTCCACCTTACACCCCTGGGGGACCAAGACCGCAAGGCGCGGGTTCGCGTCCTGCGTCGGCAAGACCGCTTGGAGGTATCAAGCCGACCGAAAAATTTGTGCCTAAAGTAGATACCTTCAGCGCAAAGAAAAAAGTTAAAAGTTTCGACAACAGTGAAAAGACTGCGATGGACAAGCGCTCGCTTATCCGACGTGGCATAATTGAAGAGCAGGAAATCGAAGAACGCATGCTTACACGCGTGTTCCGAACCAAAAAATCACGCGACAACGGCGATGTGGTCAAAGAAAAATCCAACGTGATTGTTATCAATACGAATACTTTGACAGTCAAGACTTTAAGCGAAAAAATCGGAAAACCCGTTACCGAAATCATCAAACAATTAATAGTCCTGGGTAACATGTGCACGATTAACAGCACGATTGATTTCGATACTGCGTCTTTGGTATCGGGGGAATTCGGATTTGAATTGCAGTTGCACGCGTCAAAGACTTCAGAGGAAAAACTTGGTGCGCTTAACAAGGCCGACGACGGCGAAACAGGTAAACTTGAATCGCGGCCTGCGGTTGTTACTGTCCTTGGGCACGTCGACCATGGAAAGACGTCGTTGCTTGATACCATTCGCAAAACCAATGTTCAAAAAAGCGAACATGGCGGAATCACTCAACATATCGGGGCCTATCAAGTCAGCGTTCAGACCCCTAACGCCAAAAAGGGTGTATTATCGAAAATTACATTTATCGATACTCCAGGTCATGCGGCCTTTGAAAAGATGCGGGCGCGCGGTGCGTCGCTTACCGACATCGCGATTTTGCTTGTCGCGGGCGATGACGGGGTAATGCCTCAAACCGTCGAGGCCATAAAGCACATTCAAAAACACAAACTTCCGATGATTGTCGCGGTCAACAAGATGGATAAAAAAGAATCCAATGTCGACCGTGTAAAGGAACAACTTTCCACGCACAATGTCTTGACGGAAGAGTGGGGCGGAGATGCAATCCTTGTCCCAATCTCTGCGGCAACAGGTATGGGCATCGACAAGTTGCTTGAAATGGTATTGCTTGTTGCCGAAATGAACGCTTACAGGGCAAACCCTGCAAGGGGCGCGCAAGGTGCAATTATCGACGCCAAAAAAGACGCCTCGGTCGGTGGTGTCGTCACTGTGCTTGTCCAAAACGGAACCTTGAAGGTGGGCGACACGTTGCTTGCGGGAACCTGTTACGGCAAAATCCGAAAGATGACCGACGATAACGGTAAGGTATTAAAGTCTGCGGGCCCAAGTACCCCTGTCCAGGTTTTGGGTTTCTCGGATGTTCCCAAGGCGGGCGATGCGTGCTATGTGGTTGATGAAAAACTTACAAAACAAGTTGTTTTGGAGCGTAAAGACAAAGAAAAATTGAAACTTACCAAAAGTGGTGTAAAGGCCGCGACGGACATCGACGCGATTGCAAGTTTGGATACGAAAGCCAAGAAACAACTTAACATAATTATAAAGGGTGATGTTTCGGGAAGTGTCGAGGCCATTGTCCAAAGCGTTCATGGCATTACAAGCGACGAGGTAAATGTAAATGTAATCTCGCACGGGGTTGGCGCGGTCAATGATAACGACGTGACTTTGGCGGGTGTTGCAAATGCGTTGCTTATCGCCTTTGGTGTGAAAACGTCTCCCACGGCAACAACGCTTGCCAAAAAACAAAAGACCCAGATACACACTTTCAACGTTATTTACCAAATCTTTGACTTCATAACCGAAAAAATGGTTCGCATGTTTACGCCGAAGTTCAACGAAGTTTATCGCGGAAGCGCCGAAGTCCGTGCATTGTTTAAATCAAGTGCCATTGGTGTCATCGCGGGCTGTATGGTCAAGGACGGCAAAATTGTGCGTGGCGAACGTGCAAAACTTTTGCGCAAAGACAAGCCCGTCGGGGAATACACGATTGATTCATTAAAGATTGTAAAAGACGACGCCAAGGAAGTTGCCAAAGGCTTTGAATGCGGTATAAAAATCGAGGGCGCCGAAATCATGGTTGGCGATATAATCCAATGCTTTGGAAGCGAACAGCAGCCGATTATTTATGGAGGCAAGAAGTATGAATTCTAAAGCATACGTTGGTCGCATCAACACCGATATCTTTCGCGTTTTGACGACTGCGCTTCAAAACAAACTTCATGGCGATAGTTTTCTTGATGTCCACATTTTGCGTGTAGAGGCATCGGCCGATTTAAGTTCGGCTCGCGTTTATGTAAATATTAAGGCAAAGGAAATGGAAGCGCACAATGGCTTTTTTCGTAACGAAATCGCCCAAAGCATTAATCTTCGCAAAGTTCCGAACCTCCGATTTATCGTTGACGACGGCGAAAAAAACACCGCTCGTGTCGAAGAACTTTTGAAACAGATAAAAGAGGGTAAATGAATTTTACAAAAGCAAACGAATTAATAAAGGTCGCGAAGTCGATTGCAATCGTTGGCCATGTGCGTCCCGACGGCGACTGTATCGGAAGTGCCATTGCATTGTGTCTTTATAAAAATGCTGACATGTATTTTGATGGAGAGGTCCCCGCGCAATTCGATTACCTTGAACATTATAAGGACATCAAGACGAAACTTGATTCCGACAAGATGTACGACCTGCTTATCGTTGTCGACACAAACACGGTTGACCGTTTGGGTGTTTTTCAAGCCCTTTTAAATCGCGCACAAAAAGTTTTGTGTTTCGACCATCACCTTGGTTTCAACATTAAGTGTGATGTCGTGATATCCGACGCGAAACAGGCGTCGTGCGGGGAAATCCTTTACGACTTTTTTGTCGACCAAAAAATCAAAATCACAAAATCTATGGCCGACGCGTTATACACTTCCATAAGCACCGACACGGGCCGCTTTTTGTATCCGTCCACGACAAGTCACACCCATACCGTGGCGGCGGCACTTTTTTCTGCGGGCGCCAACACTGATTATATTAACTATACGAACTTTCGGGTCTTTGACATGAAACTTATCGCAGGTCTTAAACAAATTCTTCGTAACATAAGGTTTTTTAATAACAAACAAATTGCCTTAAGTCGTTTGAAAGGTGCGCACAAATACGACGAGGCCGAACGTACAAAGTTCAAACAATACGTGTCGGACATCCGAGGCGTCCGCGCAAGCGTCATTATATCGCAAGAATCACGTAACCGATTTGTTGTGTCTTTGCGAAGTCATGGGAACGTGAATGTCGAGGTACCAGCCCGCGCGCTTGGCGGTGGCGGCCATAAAAATGCGGCAGGCTTTTCAATCCAAGGCAAATATAAAAAGGTAGTCAAAAGAATCATCGCCGAGGTCGAGAAAGTACTTTGAAAATCGTGATATTTTCGGATGTGCACTATTGCACCGAAAACATACTTAATTTCGGTGTAAATCGAAAACTTTATGAACTTGCGATTCCGCTTGCAACAAAAATTACCAACATAATTAACTCGATGAAACCCGATATGGTCGTAAATTTGGGCGATATGATTGAAGACACGGGGAGTACGGGTAAGGATATTAAAAATATTAAAACGATTTGGAAAGTTTTTAAAAAGATTGGCTCGCCGTTTTATTACACTGTCGGTAATCACGATGTAAAGACCCTTGCTTGTGCCGATTTTGCAAAAGCAATCGGTTATAAAAACTTGACCTATTCGGTGAATCTTGATGGATATCATTTTGTATTCTTGGGCGTTTGTGATGAAGAAACTTTGGATGGATGGTATCCGATGAAAAGGACAATTCATAAAAAAGATATTGAATGGTTGAAAAAAGACATTAAAAACAACAACCTGCCAACCATTGTATTTTTGCATCATGGCTTGGCGGAGGACGACCTTAAAGGTAATTGGTGGTTCGATAGGTGCAACCATGAAGTTGGTCTTCTTAAGAATCGCAATGAAGTTAAACAGATTTTAAAAACCGATAAAAATTTGCTTGCAGTATTCAGCGGGCACCAACATTGGACAAAAACCACAATTGAAGATGGAATTCCTTACCATGTAATCGGTTCCGTTACGGAAAATATAAATGGTGACGGTAAACCTGACGGGATTTGGTTCGAGGTTGATGTAAATGGCAAAGAACTTAAAATCACGAAACATAACTTAAGTATCGAGGGGCTTTGATAATGGACGGAATACTTAACATTTGTAAGCCGTCGGGCATGTCGTCGTTCGCGTGCCTTAAGGCCGTAAAATTTCGGCTGCTTCGTGAACTTTCTGATAATGCGTCCCCGATGCGCGCAAAGTCAGTTAAAATGGGTTTTTTGGGCACGCTTGACCCTAACGCCGACGGGGTTTTGGTATTGCTTTGTGGCAGGTATACGAAAATGGCGGACAAATTGCACGAGGGCGACAAAACGTACCATACCCTTTTACAAACCTTTTTTCGTCAAAGTAAGGCGGGAATTGCCGTTGCCGTTGAAGAAAAAGTGAGGTATCATATTTTATGATTGATTTACACACTCACACAAATCATAGTGACGGTCGGCAAACCGTCGCTGAACTTTTGCAAAAAGCCGAAAAACAAGGCTTGAAGTATTTAAGCATAACCGACCATAATTCAGTCGGTGCATATATAGAATTGCAAGAACACCCCGAAATACGAAAACTGTTCAGCGGCGAAATCATAAACGGAACGGAATTAGAATTTGAACACGGCGAAGTATGTAATGAACTTTTGGGGTATTTTATCGACATTTATAAAATCAAAAAAGTTAAATATTTAGATAAAGAATACAAATTGAAAATCGGTTTTAAGAGTTTTGAAAAGATGTACAATCTATATAGGGGTCTTGGTTTTAGGTTAAGCAATTTTGAAGAAATGACCGAGAAGTTTCATAAAGCAGGACATTTTGCTATACCGATAATCGCAGAAATTGATAGCGAAAAGAATATTGATATCGCCCGAAAACTTGGTTGTAAAAGTGAATTAGAGTTTAGAAAATGGCGACTTGAAAATGTTGTCAGTACGCAAGGAAAATATTATGTAGAAAAGCCGAAAAGTCCGAGCATGAAAGAAGTGTCGCAAGTTATCCGTGACGCAGGCGGTAAAGTATTCATGGCACATATTTGGCGAATTGGCGAAAAGCAAGCCATGCCATTACTTGATTACGCAGTCAAGAATGGTTTGATTGACGGAATAGAAGTTTACTACCAAGACCAATCAACAGGCTTTACAGACGAACAAATTGAAATCTTGAAAGAGTACGCACAAAAGCATAATCTTTTAATATCGGGCGGAAGTGATAGCCATAAATTAAATGTTCCGCTTTCTACTTTGTCGTTAGAGCAAGTGAATTTTTTTATGGGTGAATGAAATGGACGGAATACTCAACATCTGCAAACCAACAGGAATGTCATCGTTCAAATGCCTGTCAATTGTTAAACGGCGATTGTGGGAACAAATGCCCGTTGATACCCGGCCTAAATTCAAAAATTGGAAAGTCGGACACCTTGGAACGCTAGACCCAAATGCTTGTGGAGTGCTCATCTTGGTGTGTGGTAAAGCAACCAAATCTGCTTGTAAAAGGGTATACGACACCAAGGTGTATCAAAGCACTTTCCAATTCGGCATTGAAACCGACACCCTTGACCCAGAAGGGGCGGTGGTTGCGACAAGCGACATTGTGCCCACGCGTGTGCAAATAGAAAAAGCACTTGGCGAAATGGTGGGGGACATTGAAATCGAGGTTCCAAAGTTCAGCGCCGTCCATATCAATGGCTCGCGCGCGTACGATTTGGTACGAAAGGGTATTGACTTTGTGGCACCAAAGCGCGTCGTTAATATCAAGCGCTTTGAAATTTTGGATGACGTGAAGCAAGCGGGTCCAAGTCCACGTTGGCGCTTTGAAGTCGAATGCCAAGCGGGAACGTACATACGAAGTCTTGCGAAACTGCTTGCAATGAAACTTGGCACGCTAGCAATTGCCGCCACGATTACCCGAACTTGGGTCGGCGACTTTAAAATTGAAGATGCCAAATCACCCGATGATGTGAAATTGTCCGACCTTACTCAACCAACGGTTGCTTGTTAATGTACGGTCAACAAAATATAATGTTGTATAAAGGAGGGAAGAAAATGGCAGTAAAAATTAAATGTCCTTGCGGTTGCGGTACAACAATCGCGGAGGCATAATATGGCAAGTGAAAATAGCGACGTGACCATAATTGGAAGGCGAATAGCCGAGGGGCGAAAGAACAAAAATTTGTCCCAGGCGCAATTTGCCGAACTTTTGTTCGTCACGCCACAGGCGGTAAGCAAATGGGAATCAAGCAAAAGTTTGCCCGATATTATGACTCTTGCGAAAATCGGCGAGGTCATAGGCACGCACGACATTTGTTATTTTCTTGGCAAGACTCCGTGCAACTGTGGGCATTGCGATTGTTGTCACGGATAAAAAAGCGGGCTTCGGCTCGTTTTTATTGCGAATGTGGTATACTAAACCTATGGTTCGTTTCGGCCCAAGTGGCAATGATGTGCAATTTTATGCGGACGGTTTCAAGTCCACCGTCGACGCGCCCAAG
>JAIRQZ010000012.1 GCA_031256235.1 Christensenellaceae bacterium
GTATTCGTACGTGTCGGCGATTTTTAATTCTTTCAAAAGTGTTTTGACGCTACCAAGATTTTCTGGGTGTGCCGTTGATATAACATAATTACATTTCATCTGCTTGCCGAGTTCTATTAATTTATCTTGCAGGGTTTTTATTATCCCTTGCCCACGATAATCCTTGGCGACAAGATAATTCCCAAGTTCACACATTTTCTTGTTAGTAACTTTCAACCGCTCTTTCATAGGCTTTAATTCGTCTTGGTCAAAATAGAGTGTTGCCATGCCGACAAGTTTCTTGCCGTCATACGCACCGATATTTATTCCGAAATCTCGATTGAACATATTATCAAGATCATCTTGCGAGAATGGAATAAAGAAATCTTTGCTTGGAAGCCATTTCATACACTCGTCATAAAGTTCGTATATTTGCTTTTCATCTACTTTTGGTATTTCGTGATAATCAAACTCTTTCAATTTTTTTGAACTCCTTTTGTCATTATCTTGATGGCGTTCCCGGCAGGATTCGAACCTGCGACCCCAATCTTAGAAGGATTGTGCTCTATCCAACTGAGCTACGGGAACGTAGTGTACCGTCAAAAGCAATTTATCAAATGTTCGACCTTGTCGCAAGTTATTTCAATGACATCGAAACTTACGGATGCACGGTCGTACAGTTTATGCGCGACCAAATAGTGGATGGCAAGTTTCCGAATTGTACGCTGCTTTGCGGTGCCGACAGCCTCGCGTCCCAATCCGAATGCGTCATTAGTGCGGGATTTGACTTCGATAAAGTGGATTGCCTCGCCGTGTTTTGCGATGATATCGATTTCTCCGCCTTTGAAGTTCCCGACAAAAGCATAATTACGTTGCAGGATTTTGTATCCGTGTTTCAAGAGGTATTCGCAGGCCAAATCTTCGGCGATGGCGCCTTGCGAGCGTGTGTTTAAAACTCGCGCAGTCATTAAGGTTGTCCTTGGTCAAGGTTCACACGGCCGAATTTGCCTGCACGAAAGTCGGTCAAGTAGGCTTTTGCTGCGCGTTCAAGGTCAAGTTGCCCTCCAGGCAAAAGGTGACCTCGCGAACGAGCGAAATCCGATAAGTCAACTCGCGTTTGGACAAGTTGGGTTATGTCCAAAATATCGTCACGGATACTGCCGATAAGTGCAAGATTGCGGGCGATGTGTTGGTCTTCCAAATTCGGCCACAAAATCCCAGGGGTGTCCAAAAAGTAAAGGGTCAACTTTGCACTTGGGGAAAGCCGAGCCTGGACCCATTGTGGTTGGCGTGTAACACCTGGGCGGTCTTCGGTTTTGGCCTTGGCGGTTTTCGCGAAGTTATTTATAAGGGTGCTTTTGCCACTGTTCGGAACTCCGATAACCATGGCTTGAATGATTGTTTTTGTCGGGAAAAGTCTTTTGATGTGCGGGATGATTTTGTCGGCCGAGTTTGATTGTTTGGAGTTTAGTGCGATACCTTTGAAATCGTCGGGCAATGCAAGGTCGGATTTGTTCAATATGAACAAGACGGGCTTGCGTTTCAGAAACTGTTCAAATTCGGGGTTAAGGCAACTTTTCGGACAACGCGCGTCCAAAACATACAAAATCAGGTTGCATTTTTTGATGTAATCATCAAGTCCGTGCAAACTTTTGGTCATATGCCCCGGGAACCAGTTGATTTTGTTGTTATCCACGCTTAGATTGTACTTGCAAATTTCGGAAAAATCAAGTATACTGCCCATGATGAAAATTTACAGAGTGTTACATGAAGCAGAACTTGTTAAACTTAAAGAAGAAGGCACACTTAACACAGGTCACGAGATTCAAAGTTTTGATGACGATAGTTTGTTCGGAGATAAAAATGTTTACAGCGGAAAGGATATTAAAAAAGACCTTGCGAATGGTAAGTATTTCTTTTTCTCTTTGCCAGAAGCAATACACTATGTACAAATGTACAATCGCGGAGAAGATGATAAACAAACAACAGATTATTCGATTTTTTGCACTGATGTAAGTGTTGAAACGGCAAAGGAAAACCTTACAGGTGATTATTATTCTATTGGTTTTGCGGCAACAGCGGCAGCGGAAACAGTTATCGCGCCTGATATTATTGATGCAAAGATTCGTAAAGGTGAATATGAGATTATTGAAAGCAAAGAACACAAAGAAGAATTTGGGAAAATCGCAAACGATTATTTTGATAATTTCCTGAGCAATAAAAGACCCGAAAATGAAAAGAAACTTGCTGATATAGGACTGGACATCAGGCGCGGGAGAACTTTTTCCAAAAAGCCCACAAAACGTGGCGAAAACCCAGAGTTCGATAAAAAAGTAAACGAAGTATTAGAAAGCCTTTAACCTTTCCTGAATTTTTCGATTTCTTTGTGATTGCCGTCAAGCAAGACTTGCGGAACAGTTTTACCACGGAAGTTGCTTGGGCGGGTGTAGTGTGGGTGTTCGTGATAGTTGGGGGTTGAATGGCTTTCCGTGACAAGACTTTCGGCTTTGATGACGCCAGGCACATGGCGTGCAACTGCGTCAACCAAAACCATGGCGGGCAATTCTCCGCCCGTCAGTACATATTCCCCGATGCTTATACATTCGTCGATACAAAGGTCGATTGCGCGTTGGTCAACGCCTTCGTAATGGCCACAAAGAAGGATTAATCGGTCGTGTTTGGCAAGTTCGCAGACGCGTTTTTGGGTCAAGGTCGGTGCCGCGGGTGACATAAAAATGCGGTGGGCCTTGTGGTCGGGGTCGATGCTTTCGATGCAGTCCACAATGGGCTGGGCGGTCAGAACAAGGCCTGCGCCTCCGCCAAAAGGCGAGTCGTCGGTACGGCGGTGCTTGTCGGTTGTGTGGTCGCGGAAGTTGTGTAAATTAATTTTTATAACACCTGCGTCGCGGGCGCGCTTTATAATGCTTGTATCAAGCGGGGCAAACATTTGCGGGAACAGAGTCAAGATATCGACTTGCATACAAGTTTCCTCTCGGTCATATTTGTTTCAATTACAAAATCATCTTCATAAGGGAATGAGAATGTACCACAATCTATAACATCACCGCCACCGTAATCATCGACACTTTTTATAACCCCAAGTTTTTTTCCGCTCTCATCAACCACGACAAAACCAACAAGGTCGGTCGCCAAAATCTCGTCCGCGCCGAGTTTTAGGTCTGCCCTGTTTACGTAGAGCGGAACTCCGCGGAACATCTCGGCCTTGTCGATTGTGTCTATGCCAAAAAAATGGCACTTCAGTTCGCCTTGAAGCCCTTTTGGTTTTATGATTTTTCCTACTTGAACGTACTGCATTGGATTTTTACCGTTTCTATGAAGTCCTCGACACGCATGACGCCCAAGTCGACGCCTTCGCGAGTTCGGACGGCCACCGCGCCAAGTGCGATTTCCTTGTCACCCGCCACAAGCATGTATGGGATTTTCGACATTGTATGTTCGCGGATTTTATAGCCGACTTTTTCGTTACGCGTGTCCTTTTGTATGCGGATGCCAGCGGATTGAATTTTTGCAAATACATTGCGCACGTATTCGTTGTGTGCGTCGGTGATTCCCATGACGACGGCTTGGGTAGGCATTAACCACACGGGTAATGCACCTGCGTACTTTTCAATAAGCATTGCAAGGGTACGTTCGTAGCAACCAATTGAAGTGCGGTGGATTACAAATGGATAGACCTTTTCGCCGTTTTCGGCAATATAGGTCATATCGAAGCGTTCGGCCAGTGCGAAGTCAAGTTGTATCGTGATAATGGTGTCTTCTTTTCCGTGGACATTGCGACATTGCACGTCGATTTTTGGGCCATAGTAGGCGGCTTCGTCAGAGGCCTCGGTAAACTTCATTTTGTTTTTTACAAGGACTTTGCGGATTGCGTTTTCGGATTCTTGCCACGCCTTTGGATTGTCGATATATTTTTCGCGATTGTTGGGGTCGCCTTTTGACAAGCGGTATGTGACGTCGTTTTCGATACCAAGCGCGCGCATGCAGTAGTGTACCAAATCAAGGACCTCGTCAAAGATTTGTTCGACTTGGCCTGCGGTGCAAATTATGTGACCTTCCGAGATTGTAAATTGGCGCATACGGATAAGGCCGTGCATTTCACCGCTGTTTTCATTTCGAAAAAGTGTTGCGGTTTCATTATAACGCACCGGCAAATCGCGATAACTTTTTATGCTGTTCTTATAGACATAAAATTGGAACGGGCATGTCATCGGGCGCAGGGCAAAGACTTCTTCGTCCAAAACTTCGTCCCCAAGTATAAACATGCCGTCTTTGTAGTGCTTCCAGTGCCCCGATATTTCGTACAAATCACGCTTTGCCATAAGCGGGGTTTTGGTCAAAAGATAGCCGCGTTTTGCTTCTTCGTCTTCGACAAAGCGTTGCAGGATTTGTATGATTTTTGCGCCGTTTGGCATCAGGAGCGGGAGGCCTTGACCGATGACATCGACGGTTGTGAAGATTTCCAAATCGCGACCGATTTTGTTGTGGTCGCGGCGCTTGATTTCTTCCTGTTGCACAAGAAACTCGTCAAGTTGGGATTTTTTTTCAAAGGCTACGCCGTATATGCGCGTCAGCATTTTGTTCTTTGCGTCGGCACGCCAGTATGCACCCGTGATTTTTGTCAATTTAAAGGCCTCAATTTTTGAAAGGTCGGGCATGTGTGGCCCTGCACACATATCGTTAAAGGTATCAAGTTTATAAAATGTGATTTTTTCGCCCGTCTTGATTTCGCCCAGGAGTTCCGTTTTGTATATCTCGCCCGCTTTGTCCAACAGTTTACGGGCTTCGGCACGGGTGGCTTCACGCACTTCCATAGTTGGCTTTTGCGCCAAGATTCGCGCCATTTCGGCCTCGATTGTGGCAAGATCTTCGGTCTTGATTGGTGTTGCAAAATCAAAATCATAAGCGAATTCCAACCCGTTGTCGTGGCTTACGCCAAGACGTGCATTCGGGTAGACGCTTTTTACCGCGGCCGCCAACAAGTGCGCCGAAGTGTGTCTGTAAACTTCCATATCCATAACCCAAGTGTACAACTTTAGTTCGTATTAGTAAATAGTTTCTTTACACTCTCGCGCGTTGCGGTGTCCTGTACGGTCAAGAAAATCGCCTCGTCCAATTCGCAATCAATGTTGGAAATCAAAAATTGCAACAGTTCCGCAAAAGTTTGCTTGCACACAAGATACGATATATTTTCGTTGGCAAGCAAACAGACTTCGTCCCACCGGGCTTTTAAAACGTCAAGCATGAAATCGAAGAAACTGTCCAAGTTGAACTTTGGGCTAAGTTTTATAAGCGTTTTTGCGATAATCTTGTCGGTGTCGTGGTCAAAGGCCAGCAGTGCGCACGTGAAAGCGTGGCGCGAGATTTGGTCTTCGATTGGCAGTTTGATGCGACTGTTTATATAGTATGACTTGCAGTCCGTTATGATAATATCCGCCATGGCATCGGTAAGCGCGCCCATATTCGGCTTTTCGATTGTTAAACTTGTGCGCATATTTTCAACCGATACTTCCCCGCCGACACGACGGTTCAAGTACTGTATAGAACTTGAAAATCTTTCGTCCGATGTTATCTCGTAGATGCTCACTATACAAGCGTATGCAATGCGTTAAAATAATATCAGCGTTTTATTTTACGAAGTTTTCTTTGCGCGCGAAGTTCCGTAACTTTGGTTTTGTTGCGTTTCAGGGTGTACCAACAAATTTTCATGTCGCGTTTAAAACTTTTGAAATCAAAGCCTATTCCAATTAAAAGACAGACGGGCGAAACAATGCAAAGGCCAGGAATCACAATCCAAATTACAGGCCAGTATATAAGGTCGCCTTTTAACAGGCCGATGGATGGGATGTCAAAAAGCGCGGTTTTGAAAAATTTGGGGCACAAGGCATTAAAGATTGTGGTTGCGACACCACCTTGCGGTTCGGGGCCCCAGACCAAGGCTCCGTTGCGATCGGCATGGCTTAATAATGTACCCATGTCTTGGTCAACGATGCCAAGTGCCGTAAGCATGACTTCGTCGATTAACACCACCAACAACACGACAGTGATAAGCAATGGTGCAAAGTAAGCAGAGCGCCAATTCGGTCTATAATTGCCACTTATGACCATTAGAATCGGAGCGATACATATAATTCCGTGAATCACAAAAAAACGAATTGCGTCGAACCCGAAGGCAGGTCTTCCGTATGCGGTAATCGGCAACAGGCATGCCATGACTCCAGTAAATATCCCAACGTAAAACATGTAACTTTTCCACATCTTGTTGCCCCATAAAAATATGAAAAAGAAAGTCAGGGCGTTAAAGGCGGAGATGCTCATAGGTGTTATATATTGAATTGACCACGGAAAAACGCGGTATTCGGTAAATGCAAGCCTTAAAAAATGGATTACAAGGCCAAAAAATAACAACAATGCGATTGTGATTTTCGAGGCTTTGGGGTGTTTTTTAAGCCACAGTGCAAACAGGACGATAAGGCCAGCGCCGGCCAAGACCGTCGAAAGTAACAATATAACGTGTCCCCAACTGAACAATTGAATTCTCATTTTGATAACCTATCACAAAAATCGACAAAAGTCAAGATATGTCTCTTTCGTTCCGCTCGGGCATCTTTCTTTTCAAATAATTGAATGTAGTGCAAAACTTTTGATACGAAGGATAGTTTTGCAAAAGCGTAGATATAAGTTCGTGTTCGGCGAACTCACCTAACTGCCAAAAGCGTTGTTCGTGTCCGATATCACGCGCATCTTTCAACAACTTTGTACGATAATTAAACGCGTTGTCAATCACGGTATCATATTTTTGGCCTTGTTCGGCGGCAAGAACTTTGATGCGCATTTCCAATTCCTGGTCCGTTGCATCCGCGCCATTCAATCTTGCATGTGCTGGCGGTACATTTTCAAGTTTTTTTGTATTGTTCTTGAACTCGTAAAGAGGCTCGGCGAATTTATCAGCCTTGGCAGATTTATCTTCGCTCATACTTGAAAGTCTTCCCAAAGCATTAATATTACGCTGGGCAAGTGTTGATATCGTCACGTCTGTGGCAGTCTTCATCGACTGACCTATCACATTGCCATGCTTGCCGACATATTTATCCAAGATTTCATCAATCTCGGGGTCACCAACATCCGAGATATCGTTGGATATATTCTTAAGCGAGCCTGCGCAAATTTGATACATTGCCATAAAGTTTTGGCTATATCCACCTTTCGCAAGTTTTTCAAGCGTCATAAGTTGCGCCTCGTTATTTTTAAATAATTTCCCAGACTCTTTTGTTATTTTCTTAAGTTCACCAAGCGTAAGTTTACCACCAATCGGCAAGGCGTCACTTTGCTGTTTAAATTTCTTGGTTATACGCCCGTCTTCAATCATGTTATTCGCCGCGACATTAATAGTTTGAAAAGCCACTTTCAAGCCTTTTTCGCCACGGAAAAATATTTGTGTATTATTGTTTTCAATCATCATTTGGTCGTAAAACTGTTCTTCTTCAAGGCCAAACTCTCGTATAAACACAAAGTCGCGGTAACCATGACCATCATAAGATTTCTTGCGCTCGTCAAGCATAAGGTTTTGCACCCCAAGCAAGTCGTATTTTACGCTGTCGTTTTCTTCGCCGTCTGTTTTGAAAACATATAAAACGTCGGCGTCAGGATACGGATTTTTACCGTCTTCTTTTCGCTTGTTTTCGTGCTCAATCGCAAAACCAGCGGCATCATAAAACGCGGTCGCTCCTTCGGCAGAGTACTTAAGCCTGTCCACCTTTTCAACTTTCTCACCATCAAAAACAACGCTTATACTATTGTTGCTGTCGAAAAGAATCACGGTCAGGGTTATCTTCCTCCCCTTTGACTTCAAAAGGCGCACAAGTTCTTTGTTGCCTTCAATAATTCCTTTTTCTGTACCCGCCATCGAGCCGCTACGGTCAATAACCAAAACTAAATCAAGCGCGTTGGGTTTGGCTATTTTTAAATTGCCACCATTAAATGTTGTTAAAGCATTCGCCATATCTATATATATCAATGCTTAATACAAAATGCAACACATTTGACAAGACCCGCAAGCAAAACCAAAATAAGACAAACCGTTATCGAGATTACAAAAAAGCTAAGGGTCAAGAATGCGAAACTTAAGCAAAGTTGGGTAAAGCCCCACAGAGTAGCAGGGCCCAAGAGATACAAGATTATATCAAGGACAGTCAAGGTTGCGACCAAAAGACCAAGACCGACATAACTGCCTTTGACGTCCAGGGTGCTTAATGTCATATGAATTGCGATTGAAGACGCAAGTAACATGAACAGCCACCATGGGAAACTTGTTACTTTTGCGGTTGTAAAAAAGTTGACGATGACACGCCAAAAGGTGGCGAAGGTGAACTCGACAACCGATGAAAACGAATCGGTTGCGGAAAGCACTTCAACGCGTCTCGTGATGTTATTAAACAATGCAGGGACACAAATGCGCATAAGTAACGCAAGTATCAAACTTCCGAAAAGGATTGGGCCGACGCCGATAAAAAAGTTGCCTATTTGTTGATACAGGTTTTTCTTTTTGTATGCGTGGTTAACGTACCCCAACACCCCGTCGCTTGGGTTTACACGGTACAGTTTTATTTCGCGTATCTTGTGCAAAAACACAATGCAAAAAAAGGCATGGCCGATTTCGTGAATGGGCGTTCCGATAAAGCCTGTGGCAACGCACACGGCACGGTTTTTTGTGCCTATCAGTTTATAAAACGCCCTGTTCAAAAGCCAAACAAGCATGCCTACCCCAGAAATTAAACCCACGGTAAACAACAGTTGTAAAAAAAGGTTTGCAAAAAACATTCCCAACAAAGTATTATATCATAATGCTTGGATTTGACAATGACTTGTACATGAAAAAACAAACTGAAGAAATTTCGGAACGCATTAAGCAACTTGGTGGCAAGTTGTATCTTGAATTCGGGGGCAAACTTTTCGACGATTTAAATGCGGCGCGCGTTATGCCTGGCTTTCATGTTAACGGCAAGATTCTGTTGCTTGAAAAAATGAAAGAAGATGTCGAGATTATTATTTGTATAAGTTCGGCCGATATTGAAAAAAACAAAATTCGTGGCGACCATGGAATCACGTATGATTTAGAAGTCTTGCGCTTGGTCGACAGTATGCGCAAGATGGGCTTTTACATCCCAAGCATAGTTATCACTATGTACCGCGAGCCCGCCAATGCAACCGACATTTTCAGAAAAAAACTTGAGCAGCGTGGCGAGAACGTCTATGTACACAGGCCCATTGATGGCTATCCCAACAATGTTGATCATGTCTTAAGCGACAAAGGCTTTGGTGCGAACCCACATATTAAAACAACAAGGAAACTTGTGGTTGTTACGGCTCCTGGACCAGGAAGCGGGAAACTTGGAACCTGTCTTTCGCAAATATATCACGAGCGCAAAGACGGCATAAAAGCAGGTTATGCAAAATTTGAAACTTTCCCAATTTGGAATTTACCGCTTGAACACCCCGTTAATTACGCATACGAGGCCGCGACCGCCGACCTTGATGACAAAAATGCTGTTGACCACTTTCACTTGGATGCATATGGCAAGGCCGCGGTGAATTACAACCGAGATATCGAGGCTTTCCCGATTTTGAAGACTATATTCACAAAATTGGTAAAAGAACATCCTTACAAGTCCCCGACCGACATGGGCGTTAACATGGCGGGCTTTGGCATAACCGACGACGCCGTTGTCAGCGAGGCCGCAAAGCAAGAAATTATCCGAAGATATTTCTGGACCCAAGTTTTTTACAAAGAAGGCCATACAGAGATTAACGCAGTTAGAAAGATTGAACAAATCATGAAAAAACTGTCGCTTGTACCTACTTATCGGCCTACCGTTGCGCCTGCGTTGGAAAAATCCAAGAAACACGATTGCCCTGCGATGTGTTTAATACTGCCCTCTGGCCAAGTTATCAAGGCCCGAACTACTGACTCTTTGGTGGCTCCGTCGGCGCTTGTACTTAACTGTGTGAAGACCCTCGCACAAATTCCCGATGATACCTATCTTATATCACCCGATGTTTTGAAACCTATGCTTGTTTTGAAAACGCAAATTTTGAACGAAAATCCTCGCATCTCGCTTGCCGAAACTTTGAACGCCTTAAGCATTTGCGCCGCGACCGATGCGCTTGCGAAGAAAGCACTTTCACAACTTGTTGAACTTCGCGGGCTTGATGTGCATTCGTCACACATCATTTCAAAGTCCGATGAACAGACACTTAAGAAACTTGGCATTAATGTGACTTGTTCGCCCGAATTTTCATCCAAAGAACTATTTTAAAAAGTCTCTGTATGCGATTTCCAAAAGTGGTTTGTTGATTTCTTTCAAGGTTCGCAAAAGCAATTCGTCTTGTGTCTTTTCCATTCTGTCATTGATTTTAGTCATAAGGCCCATGCGCGCTTTTTCGTAAAATTGGCAATCGAATTCTTTTAACTGCATGAAAAGGTCGCGACCCGAAAGCATCAAAAGTTTCTTGGGCTTTCCCCACAGGTATTTGTTGCATATGTTCCCTGTCACCAAGTGCGACATACCCGTGCGCCTATCGGCCACCGTCAAGTCAACCTCGTCAAGATAGATTTCTTGTTCCGCTCGGATAAAACTTTCAAACTCTCGGTTATTATAGGTCAAAAAATCTTGTGCGGTTGCGGAAACTTTGTTGTGGTCATAATCTCGCAGGCCGATATTAATTTGCCCCCGCAAATGCAGGGGC
>JAIRQZ010000017.1 GCA_031256235.1 Christensenellaceae bacterium
CATTTCTTTTAAAACCCGACTCGGTTTTGCACTGCACAAAAAGAACAAAGTTAACAATACAAAACAAAAAGATAACCCGACGAATAACCCAATGGCTCGTCGGGCCTTTTTGCGGTGCGCGGGCCGCCGAAGGCGTGACACGTGACACGGCCCGCGCCTAATTTTCGCCCTGATTTTCCAGGACCTCTTTGACCTTCATCAATCTGACAAGATTCCCGCGCTCGTTCTCTGAAAGTTTCAACGTTATCTCGCGGATGTTTTTCGTGAACCCGGGAATCACCGAATACTCAAGCGCATTGATGCGCTGTCGCAACAGTCCAAGGTTGCGCTCAATCATCGCACAACTTTTCTGTATACCCGCAAGGGCCACAAGTTTGTCCATGACACCCTGCAATGTGTGTACGGCCCGCTCGAAACTTTGCGGGGTAGTGGCAAATATTGCCTGCGACTCGGCCTCGCGGGTAAGTGTAATGACAGGCACTTCCAGCCCCATGATATTTTTGGTCTTGGCATTGACCTCGTACTCGTGACGCAAAGCCCGAATCGCGTTGTCAACTTCGGTTGGACTCATACGCGCACGACTGTCCATGAAGTAATGAACTGCCCGTGCAACCTCGGCGCTCACGGTCGCGCGCAAAGCATCCCGTTGCCTTACAAGGTCTTGCAAGATTCGCGTCATCTCATCCTGTTTGTTCTTAAGCAATTTATGCCCGCGCATTGCAACTTTCCTGCGGGCAATTTGGTTCGTGCGCTCGATTCGGGTCGGACTGATTTGTTGCGTAACGCTCATCGGTCGCCCGTCCCTTCATAGTACTTGTCCAAATGTTTATCCTTTATACGGCGCAACTCTTCACGAGGCAAGATTCGCAACAGTGCCCACCCTAAATCCAACGTCTCGGCAATCGTGCGGTTTACATTGAAACTTTGGTTAAGGTACCGTTTTTCAAATTCCTCCGCGAACGTGCAATACAACTTGTCGGTGGCGTCAAGCGCACTGTCGCCCAAGATTGTCGAAAGTTCCTTCGCGTCCTTGCCTTTCGCATACGCCGCGAACAGTTGGTTCATTATGTCGGCATGGTCACCACGAGTCTTACCCTCGCCGATGCCCTTGTCCTTAAGGCGCGAAAGGCTTGGCAACACATCAATGGGTGGTGTAATCCCTTTTTTGTAAAGTTCCCGCGACAATACAATTTGCCCCTCGGTGATATAGCCCGTAAGGTCTGGGATAGGGTGGGTCTTGTCATCTTCGGGCATTGTAAGTATAGGGATTTGCGTGACAGAGCCAGTGCGCCCTTTGATACATCCCGCGCGCTCGTAAAGGCTTGCCAAGTCGGTATACATATACCCAGGATAGCCTCGTCGGCTTGGGACTTCTTTACGCGCGGCCGAGATTTCGCGCAAAGCCTCGCAATAATTGGTCATATCGGTCATTATGACAAGCACGTGATAGCCAAGTTCAAATGCCAAATACTCGGCAGTCGTAAGCGCCATACGCGGAGTAGCAACGCGTTCAAGCGCAGGGTCGGACGCCAAGTTCAAATACATCACCGAATGCGCAAGTGCACCGGTTTTGGCGAAACTTTTTTTGAAATAGTCGGCCTCGTCATGCGATATCCCCATCGCGGCGAATACCACGGCAAAGTTGCTTTTGTCGTGTGACGGGACACAGGCCTGTCTTGCGATTTGCGCCGCCAACTCGGCGTGGGGCAGACCTGACATTGAAAATATCGGCAACTTTTGCCCGCGCACCAACGTGTTCAATCCGTCTATTGCGCTTATGCCCGTTTGAATGAAACTGTTGGGATAAGTCCGTGCCGCAGGATTGACCGCCGTGCCATTTATGTCTCGGTGGATTGCGCCAAGTAATCTGGCTCCGCCGTCTATGGGCCTCCCAAGGCCGTCAAACACACGCCCAAGTACATCGGGGGCAAGTGCAACGGTAAGTCCCTTGCCTTTAAAGGCCGCCTTTGCCGTGGCAATTTCCAACCCTTGGCTCGAGGTGAACAACTGTACCACTGCGGTGTCGTCGCGCAATTCCAACACCTTGCCCATACGCGTGCGCCCGCCTTGTTCCTCGATTATGACGCTTGCGTCATACCCGACGCCCTCGACGCCCGTCACGACCACAAGTGGTCCAACCGCACTTTTGATATTAGTGTAGTAACGCATATCTCATAATCTCCTTTCGAAGCATAAACGGCTTCAATATCAAAACGTCGCCCACAAATTTTTTCGCGAACAACGTCTCAAGTTTCCCTTTGGAAGTTTCCGAATTTGCTATTATGTAACTTTTCCCGCTTGATAATGATATAAGGTTCATCATCCATTCATCATAACCCTTAAGGCAATCAAGTACAACATCCAAATCGCTGATAAATTTTTCGCCGTTATAGACCACAAGTTGCCCGAATGATTGAGGCAGATTTGAATTTGGCGCGGGCTTGATGTCATTAATGATAGCAGATTTCAAGTCAAGTAGTATCCCTCTTTCGCAATCGCAGAAGTAAGTTTCCGTCCAATCTTTTTTAATTTTGCCGATTTTGACAAGTTGCTTGAAGGCCACTATGTCGCGTTTGGTTGTAATTTTTGCTTTTAAATTTAATGTTTGGTCCAAAATTGCGGCCGTCATAAGGTGGCATAAATCACCCGTCAACAGGTGCGTGCAACCGCATTTTACGAATCTTTCGTAAACGATTGTGCATGCACACCCAATGAATTCGATTTGGGTTTTGACTTCGGGCCGCGCAGCCCAATAATCCTCGAATCCCGCATGGTGGTCGATTACCTCGGTGACTCGGGCAAGGTCGACGATGGAATCGAATTCTTGCGCGTAGGATATGTCAAACATTACGAAACTGTCATCACGCGTGGGTGCATACTTGTCAAATTTGGGGCCAAGTTTTTTTATGCATTCGGGGATGCTTTCGTTTGCGGGCGCGGTCGTAACCGCCTTGGCAGGGCAACCCGTCGCATTTAACAACACGGCATAAGCAATACACCCCGCGTATGCGTCGATGTCAATGTATTTTCTGCCCGATGTCACGACCGTCATATTGTACCTATGATTCCTTTCAATTTCTCAAATTGAGTTTTAAGCGGAGTGTATGTGTCTACCAAGTCGAACGCATTTTGGTGCAGGAAGTCTTCGCGGATTTCCTTGGCTATGCGCAATGTTTTTTTGTCTTCGTCGGATAACGAGTCCGCACCCATCAATCTTACGATTTCCTGCAACTCGGCCTCGTGTTGCAATATTTTAAGGGCTTTGGCGCGCGTCGCAACCCATTGAGGGTGGACTTGCTTTGTATAATAACTTTCCATTTTGTCGGCGTAAAGCGAGTAACTTGTCAACCAATCAATCGCGGGGAAGTGGCGCCTGTGCGCAAGCGAATACGACAAGGCCCAAAATGTTTTCACGATGCGCATGGTGGCCTGGACAATAGGCTCGGCCAAGTCGCCCCCAGGAGGCGATACCGCACCGATGGCGGTTATCGAGCCTTGCCCACCTCCCAACACCTCAACAATTCCTGCTCGTTCGTAAAATTGCGCGATGCGACTTGTCAGGTACGCGGGGTACCCCTCCTCGCCTGGAAGTTCTTCCATACGGCCACTCATTTCGCGCAATGCCTCGGCCCAACGGCTTGTGCTGTCGGCCATGATAGCGACATTATATCCCATGTCGCGAAAGTATTCGGCAATCGTGATGCCTGTGTAAATGCTTGCTTCGCGCGCGGCGACGGGCATGTCCGAAGTGTTGGCAATCAATATAGTTCGCTTTATCATGGGTTGGTTGTTGCGACGGTCGACAAGTTGCGGGAATTCGTGCAATACGTCGCAAATTTCGTTACCGCGCTCGCCACAGCCGATGTAAACGACGATGTCGGCGTCGGCCCACTTTGCGATTTGATGTTGTACGACGGTCTTACCGCTTCCGAAAGGCCCAGGAATTGCGGCGACCCCGCCTTTCGCGACAGGGAACAACGTATCGATAATGCGTTGGCCAGTGATAAGGGGTGTGGAAGGCACAAGTTTGCGTTTATATGGCCTTGGCAAGCGCACAGGCCAGACCGTAAGCATGGTGACGCCATAGGTGCCCGACACGTCGCCTTTTATTTGGGCAACGGCCTCGGTGACCGTGAAACTTCCGCTTTCGATTTTTGCGACTGTCCCGTTTATCCCTTGTGGCACCATAATGCGATGTTCGATGACTTCGTTTTCCATGACAACGCCGATAATGTCGCCCGTTGACACGTGGTCGCCAAGTGCCCGCGTGGCTTTGAACTCCCATTTTTTCTTGCGGTCAATAGTTGGCAAAGTGATTCCTCGCGCTATTCGGTCCCCGTGCATGGCGTGGATACTTTCAAGCGGTCGCCCGATGCCGTCGTAAACCCCGCCCATAATGCCAGGCCCCATTTCCATGGACAAGGCCATACCTGTGGTGTTTACGCCGTCGCCGACCCGCAGGCCCGCGGTTTCTTCGTATACTTGGATGGACGCCTTGTCACCGCGTAATTCGATAATTTCGCCTATAAGTTTTTGCTCGCCGACATGAACGACGTCAAACATCTTGACGTTACGCATCTTGTCGGCCACCACCAAAGGCCCCGCGATTTTGATTATTTGACCTTGCATAATTCGACCTCCATTATTATCGGGTAGGGCTTGTCCACATTGGCTTTCAACCCCACGGTATCCAATATCAAAGCATATTGGTCGGTATCAAGTCTGTCGGTGGGGGAATAGGTGTCCATGCCCACGACTTGGAAAATTTGGGTCAAAGTTTTATCGCCAATAATGGCCATTCTAGAACCTGTCATATATCCCCCTTAAATCATCCATGATTTTTTCGGCGCCAAAGCCGAATTGCTTGCCAAGCAAGATTGTTTTCACGGCAATGAACTCAAGTTGCTTCAGGCAATACCAATAAAATACAAAGCCTGCGCCCTCGGTATCAAGTCGCATTTCGTATGCACGCTCCCAAAGTGCTTGGGTCGGCATTTTCTTGTCATTCGTCCACGCGTCAAGCAAGGTTTGGTAATAATTTTTGATGCTTGCGGATTTTATGGCTTTCATATTGCGCGCGATTGTATCGCAAAGTTTCGCCTCGGCAATTCTTAATGGCGCTCCAGGTGCGGTCGGAGTAATGCTGAAGTCATAAATGGCCTTGACGCATGTGCATACCGCAGGGTCGGCGCAGTTTTTCATAAACATTCCGACCGCATCATGCCTTGCGGTTTCGATTATTTGCTCGACAGGGTGTTGCGTCCCGATGTATCCAATTTCCGCCAAGATGGTGTCGGTCAAGGTCTTTGTGGTCGCCCGTATCAATGCTTGGATGCGGGCCTTGTTAAGCATATGGGTCGCCATATGCGCCGAGACGGCAGAATTGGAATATATCATGTCGACACTTGTCATTGGAACAGAATCTCCACGACTTGCTTTTCAATTTCAAGGCGCAATGTGGCCCCAAGTTCTTCGCGTGTCATCCGAAGTTCATAATTCGGTTTCTTTTCGACTTTGAAATTGTACTTTATTTTTTGCATTGCTTTGTCAAACACGTCGTCAACGATTTGTGTCTTTGCATGGAGCAGGGCAAGATTATCGCGGATGCTTTGCTCGCTTTCGTTGATTTCGCGTTCGCGAGCCTTTTCACGCTTTGCATTTTCTTTTGCGGATTTTAACAATTCCTCTTGATGCTTGTTCGCGTATTCAAGGTTTTCTTTTGCATTCTTTTTGGCGTCACGCAAAATTATGGCGGCCTCGTCTTTGGCATCTTTTAATATTCTGTCGACAAGGTTTTGGACATCCATGCTCATATGGAAAGCACCGACAAAATCGAAATGATAAGTCCAAGCAGGGCAAAAAATTCGATGAAAATCGCCATTGTAATCCCACGGCCGTAAAGTTCATTTCGCTTGCCAATCATGTTAACCATAGACGCGCAAACTTTCGCTTGGGCGATTGCCGACACCATACCAACTATGGCGATAGGCAAACACGCGGCAAGTACCATCGCGCCCTCGACCGTCGTATAGCCCTTTGCATTACCCATTACGACATTTTGCAAAACCAAGAATCCAACAACGAACCCGTAAAGCGCGGCCGTCGATGGGATAAGTTGGAACACAAGCGTCTTTGTGTATTTTTCGGGCTGCTCGGAAACCAGTCCCGCACTTGCGCGCTGTACAATCGACAAGCCTATACTTGCCCCAAGCCCACAAAGCCCAACGGCCAAAGATGCCCCCAAAATTGCCAATACATTTCCCCACATAATCAATTTCCTCCTTTAATGATTGTGTATCTCAAATTTCCTCCAACAGGTGAAAATTGCACTCCATCACCTGTATAGAATTTAGAGAAGAATTCGATAAATTGCAAGCGTGCGCCATGAATATATGCGGAAAGCAGTCCAAGCCCCAAATTAAAGACGTGGAATAAAATCGCGACCAAGACTCCTATGGGATAGCCCACAAACGGAATTCCAAACATCATGCCTCCGATTATGTTGCCGACATTTGCGATGACTGCGCCGACAAGCGACAACGCAAATAAACGGACGTAACTTACCGTGTCGTTAAAGTAACTTATAACCGAGTACGGATTGCTTGCCATTGTGCCAACCGCGCCTATGATTGTAATCCACATGCCGACCGTATTGATTGAATTGAAGAACCCAACGGACGGAAGCCCGAAAATGTTGAATGCGACCTTTGGCAAAAATAACATAAGGCCGATGAAAAGTATTATGCGCGGGACGCCTTTAAGCGTTGCGCTTAAATAGTGTCCGTCGCGGAACTTTACCCATGTGTCGATTGTTATGCCCACGCTTAATTGGATAAGTCCAAGGGCAAGCGACAGCAACATAACGTATATCGCTCCGTCCAACGGGTCGATAAGTTGCGTGCCGATTTTAAAGCCGAATACACTGCCGAATAAAAGCCCCCACACGAACGCGCTTACGGAACAAATCCCGAACAGCAACATGAATTGCTTTGTCCCGTAACTTGGTTTTTTGAAATAAATAAAAGCGGCGACGGCGGCGCACAATACAAGCGCATATCCAAGGTCGCCAATCATCATACCAAAGAATACAAAGTAGAAGAACGCTACAAACGGGTTTGGGTCGATGTCTCGGCTTCCTGGGTTTCCGTACATTTCGGTGACGTTACGGAACGGGGTTACAAGTGCCGAGTTTTTCAAAAGCACGGGTACATCGTCATCGGCTGTTGCGGGTTCAAACTTGCAAACGATGTCGGGCGCAACTTCGCCAAGTTTGGCTTTGACATTTTCCTGTTCGGATTGGATAACCCAGCCGTTCAATATGTAATACTTTTGTGTTTGTAAAGTTTTTGCGACGATGTCAATCGTGTCGGCCTCGTTACAAATGTAATCGTAGTATGATTTTATGGCCCGTGCGTCTTCGGGCAATAACTTTGCGTTTTCAAGCAACTGCGCGCGCGCGGTCCCCAATTCAACATTTTCATTTTTTAAAACTTCAATCATTGCCGTGGCCGTTTTGTCGAAATTATAAGGGCAGGGAATGAAGTCATACGAATGGATTACCTCGGCGATTTGGGCATCGTCGCGGTGGGTTGTAATGATGACGATTTGATTCATCTTGCCACTTGGGAATGTTTGCATATTCATGTTTGCGTGAGCAAAATCCCTTGCAAGTTTTTGATACTTGACGGTAGGCAATATGCCACAAAGGATTTGGGTGTACGCACCGCTTTCAAGCAAAGAAAACGCAACTGGCAAGTTCACGTAATCGCCAAGGCCTCTTATCATTTCAAGATTCCGTACAAGTGTTGTATGGGCATGGTTGATTTGTAGTTGAAGTTCTTCAAGTTGCGTCACGACCCGCATTGCGTCTTGTTGATATTGTGAAAAGTTGTTTAATTCGGTGTACGAGGTTTCTGCGCGCATTTTGTTATCGGGTTTCGCGATGTCAAGGGCAGTTTCAAGTCGCTTTTTAAGTCCCACCAATTCCTCGTACCTTTCATTATCAGTGTTTGTTTTTTCCAACTTTTCATATGCGGTCATTTGAAAAGACGCCGTACCCTTAAGCGCATTAATAACGCTTCTAAGGTCGGTCTTGCTGCCTATGAAACTTGCTTTGACGAAAGGGATTCTCATTTGGGGAACCTCTTGTTGAACTCCGATATAATCAATTTTTCCGCTTTTTCCAATTTGTCTTTTGATACTTGTAATTTTACTTGTTCAGGTTCGTGAGTGTTGCCCGCGACCGCATCAATAAGGGTTAACTTTGCTACGGCGTCCGCGACTTGGGCGTTAATTTTGTCAATCTCGGCATTTGTTTCGGCTTGTATGGTTGCAACCTTTGCGTTGGCATCCGCCACGATTTGAACTGCTTTGTCTTCTGCACTTTTTATTGCTGCAAGCATATCTTGTAACACATAAGATTGTATACTTTACAAATCATTTTTGCAAGCACGTTTTACATATCAATTATATATGGATGGATTAAACGCCGCCCAAGTTCAAGCCAGCCGACAGGCCAACGGGACAAACAAACTTTCGCGTGGCAAGCGTGTTTCTATCGTGCGCAAGTTTTTTACCAACTTCAACGACCCGATGTTAAAGATTTTGCTTGTCGCACTTGCCATAAATTGTATTTTTATCTTCCGCTCGGACAGCCTTTTGGAAACCATAGGCATAGCAGCCGCAATCTTGATTGCTGTTATAGTGTCGACTTTGTCGGAACAATCAAGTTCAAAGGCCTTTGAAAAGTTGCAACTTGTGGCCTCGCACATAAATGTTCGCGTTACGCGCGAGGGCAAGACCATGGAAATCCCAATCGAGGATGTGGTGGTAGGCGACATCGTGCATTTGTTCGTCGGCGACAAAATTCCTGCGGACGGCAAGATTATAAAAGGCCAAATCGAGGTAGACCAATCACTTATTAACGGCGAAAGTAAAGAGGTTCAAAAAAAAGCGGTTTCGGGCGACGAGGGCTTTGTGTATTCTGGCACGGTGGTCACAAGCGGGGAAGCCACAATGCGCGTAACCCATGTCGGCGACCAAACTTTTTACGGCAAAATGGCGGCCGAGTTGCAAATCGAACAACCCAAAAGCCCGCTTAAGGTCAAACTTGAACACCTTGCAAAACTTATAAGCATCATCGGCTATATCGGTGCGGTAATGGTTGCGGGGGCATACCTTTGTAATGCGCTCTTGCTTAATGGCGAGACCTTTTCGCTTCAACACGCAATCCACGCAGGCACCTTAATCGTGTCGGTCATTGTTATGGCGGTACCCGAAGGGCTTCCCATGATGATAACGGTGGTGCTTGCAAGCAATATGAAACATATGTTGCGCGACAATGTCCTTGTTCGAAAATTAAACGGCATCGAAACCGCGGGCAGTATGAACATTTTGTTTACCGACAAGACGGGCACGCTTACCCAAGGCAAATTGGAGGTCGCCCAAGTCATCACCGACGACCCTGTCCTTTTGGCGACGATATTGCGCTTTAACAACAGTGCCAAAATTATCGAATCGGGCAGGGCGGTCGGGGGAAACTTTACCGACAGAATTTTAATGGAATATTCCCATGGCCAACCCGTGCAAAACGTCGAGGTCAAAGAGCAAACCCCATTCAACAGCACCGTCAAGTACATGAAGACGGTATTGACGGACGGCAGGACTTTGTTAAAGGGCGCGCCCGAAGTAATTCTTGCGATGAGCACGGGGGACCACACGAAAATCAAAGCACAAATTGCCGACCTTACACGCAAGGCTTTTCGATTGATTGCGTGTGCGGTACAACAGAATACTGGGTCCGGCGTCACGTTGGCGGGCCTTGTGGCAATCCGCGATAATGTGCGCCCCGAAGCAATCATCGCGTGCGACAAAATGCGCTCTGCAGGAATTCAAGTCGTAATGATAACGGGCGACGCAAAAGAAACCGCGGTGGCGGTCGCGCGGGAAACCAAAATATTAAAGGATGAACAAGTCTTGACCTCTGCCGAACTTGCCAAATTATCCGATGCCGAAGTGCGCAAAATCCTCCCGAACCTTCGTGTTGTGGCACGTGCCTTGCCCTCTGACAAAAGCAGGTTAGTGGGTATTGCTCAATCTTTGGGCCTTGTCGCAGGCATGACGGGCGACGGAGTCAATGACGCGCCCGCACTAAAGTCCGCGGATGTGGGCTTTTCGATGGGTTCTGGTACCGAGGTCGCAAAGGAGGCAGGCGACATCGTCATCATGGACGACAATATCGCAAGTGTCGGAAATGCTACAAGTTACGGCCGTACAATTTTCAAATCTATACGCAAGTTTTTGATATTTAAATTAACAATCAACTTTGTGGCGATGAGCATATCCATCGTTGCACCGTTCCTTGGCGTGGGCATGCCAATCACGGTTTTGCAAATGCTTTGGATAAATATTGTTATGGATACATTAGCGGGCATTGCCTATGGGGGAGAGCGCCCGCACCCCAGTTACATGTCCGAATCTCCAAAGCGGCGAAACGAGCCCATTGTTAACCGATATATGTGGGGGCAAATCTTGTACGCGACGTTGTTTATAAGCGGCCTGTCACTTTGGTTCCTTATGTCGTCATATGTTCAACAGGTTCTCCGCATTCACGGCGGGCTTTATGCTATGACCGCGTTCTTTGCGTTCTTTATGTTCATTAATATATTCAACAGTTTCAACTCACGGACGCACAGTATCAACTTGGTAAGTTCTATGAAGTTGAACAAACCCTTTGTGTTTATAATGAGCATCGTTACGGCCGCCCAAGTATTGTTAATTTTCTTTGGAGGCGACGTTTTTCGGACTCAACCGCTTTTAATAAAACATTTTATGGTCGCGATAGTTTTGGCCTCGATGATACTGCCGATTGATATGTTGCGAAAACTTTTCCTGCAATGGAAGTACGGAAAACATTTGTCGAATACATGAATATATGGTAAACTGAACGCAGAGGGGTGCGCGTATTGCTTCCGAAGAACTATCCGAAATTTATTTTATTTTCTTTTGTTGTCGCCGCTAACATTGGCCTTCTTTTTTCGCGTGGAAAAAAGCAATTAAAAAGAACAAGGCCGAATCTGGGGAAGACCTTAAGGTCCGAAGCAAAAAGTTAAAGAGGTATTGGTACCTGGTTTTACCAGTTTGCATCGCGTTGTTCAGTTTTGGCTATGGCTTGGTTTTGCAAAATATTGGCGGGGAACACTATTTTTGGGGCGCGCTTTCGTCGGGAGTGACTTTTGTCGCGACATTATTGCAATGGTTGCAATACCGCGAGCAATGGTTCGGGTGGATATTTGTTTATATCGTGTCAATCGTCTTGTGGGCTGTTGCAGGGAATGTACTTATGGTTGTTATGTCGGCGGGTTGTCTTATCTTTTCGTTCACGGGCATGTTTTCATGGTGGAAAAACTCCAGTGCGAAGGATGCAAGATTAATTTCATAAAATTATTGTGCTTTTTTCTTTGCTTCTTTTTTATCGGCCTTGGTTTCGATGACCTGTTTGCCGTTGTAATAGCCACAGTTCAAACAAACCTTGTGTGGTTGCTTTACAGCATGGCAATGAGGGCACTCGTGATGAGCGTCCGTGTGGGCCATAAAGTTGTGCGCACTGCGTGTGCGCTTGCGTGCTTTTGATGTTTTGTGTTTTGGTACTGCCACGAGAAAAACCTCCGTATATGTAGACAGCATACATGTTTTCAATTATCATGTCAATATGAATAAGAAAGTAATTTTGGATGTTTTAGGCGGAGACCACGGGGCGGCCAGCACTTTGCCCGCCGCGGTAATGGCGTTGAAGCAAGACAAAGGCTTGAATTTGGTCCTTGTCGGCGACAAAGATGTTATCTCGGCCCACAAAGAATTGGCGCCAGTAATCGACCGCTGTGAAATAATACATACAACCACGAACATCGGAATGAACGAGCACCCAGTCGAAGCAATCCGTACAAAGAAGGACTCGTCGATATGCCTTGGTATGGACGCATTGCGCACCCGCGAAGATTGCACGGCTTTTGTATCCGCGGGAAGCACTGGCGCGGTTTTGACGGGTGGCTTTATGAAGGTCGGCCGTATCCCTGGCGTTTCGCGACCTGCGCTTTGTACAAAGTTAATGACCTATGACAAGCGCGGGGTGCTTGTCCTTGACCTTGGCGCCAACATGGATTGCAAGCCCGAAAACTTGGTGCACTTTGCAATAATGGCCGATGCCTATTGGCGTGCGAACCCGCCACTTATGAACTTTGACCGATACAAAAATGTTAAACCTGTCCCGCGTGTTGCCTTGCTTTCCGTTGGCACGGAGGACGAAAAAGGCAACGAATTAACACTTGTCGCTTTTGCCGAATTAAAGAAGTTGCACGACGCGGGAAAACTTAACTTTGTGGGCAACATGGAGGCGCGCGACACGTTCAGTGGCAAATACGACATCGTGGTTGCCGACGGGTTCGCGGGCAATGTACTTTTAAAAACGTTAGAGGGCACGGGTAAACTTTTTTCGCATGAATTAAAAAAGGCAATTTCGGGGCCTTTCGTGTTGCTTGGAAAGTTGATACTTGCGGTTCGATTATTGAAGATGAAAAAGAATTTAAGCGAAGATGCTACGGGTGGGGCAATCCTTTTGGGTTGCAAAAAGCCAGTAATAAAGGCTCACGGCAACAGTGGCGCAAGGGCGCTTTGCAATGCGATATTGCTCGGGCGTCGCGCTGGAGACATGAACCTTTACGGGGAAATCGAAAAAGCAATAGGGTCGTTAACGTAAAAATTTCGAAACCTGTTTATAAATTGCATCAGGCGTGTCGTTCGTGTTAATAAGAATTAGCCTGTCGCCAAGTGCACTTTGCAATTTTGGAAAGTTATCTGTAAACCATTTGCTACGACTTTTAAGGAAGTGTTCAATTTCTTCGCCACGGGCACGCGAGATGACTCTTTGTATCGCGACTTCATCGTCGATTTCAAGGTAAAATGCAAAATCTAAATTATGATGCTTTTCAAATGCATTCAAAAAACTGGCGTTGACAAGGTTGTCTATGATGAAGTTTTCAGAAGTGCTGTTTTCCAGTTTAAGTTCCAAGGCCTTTGTCGTCATACTCACCGGTATGGGGTTTCCTACCTTCATGGCGGCTTGGACAGTTTCCCAGCCTTCGCATTTTGCGACTATGTAATCACGCAAGATGTCGCTGCTGATAATTTCGAAATCGAATTCTTGTGCCAATCTTTTTGCAAGTGTGCTTTTGCCACTGCCTGTCTTGCCGATTAATGCGATATTCACTTGAACAGTGTAACAAAACTTACATCAGGCTTGCAAGGGCATTCCAAGTAAGCGGGCCGACAACACCGTCGACGGTAAGTCCGCGGTAAAGTTGGAAAGTGCGTACCGCATTTAATGTCGCGGGGCCAAAAATTCCGTCGGGGGCAAGTAGTGGAATCGCGTTGTATGTGACGCGCGCGTTGTTAAGCATTGTTTGTAAAGTTCGGACATTATCGCCACGAGAGCCCTCGCGCAAAGGTGTGCCTGGGTACGGAAGATGAGGTGCGGGGGGCGGAGCAGGCGGTGTTACGGGCGGAGTAATCGGTGGCACGGGTATCGTCGGTGGTTGTTGGTCGATTATCGCGCGCGCCACTTCGTACAATCTACGCCACGTGTTTGGGCCGACTATGCCGTCCGCCGTAAGTCCGAATCTGCGTTGAAAGGCTTGAACCGCGGAAGTGGTGCTTGCCCCGAAACTGCCGTCTTGGATAACCGACGGGACTTCGGGATAAAATTGTGATATGTAATTTAAAAGGAATTGGGCGTGGATGACGTCGGCACCTCTTGCGCCTTGGCGAATTGTTGTGGTTGGCGGAGTAGGCGACAAGCCGATGCGTTCGCCCTCGCCTCCAAGTTCGGACAATCCTGTGACTGCGCCGAAGACTTGAGATATTTTGTTCCATGTGCTTCGGCCGACGATGCCGTCTTGGACAAGGTTAAAGGTTCGCTGGAAAACCCTGACTGCGTTGGCGGTGTCTGCGCCGAATACGCCGTTCGGGTTGGCAATAACAGGAATCGCGGGATAATTGACGCGGATTCGGTTAAGTTGGTTTTGCATTCTTCGGACCGAATCGCCAGTACTTCCCAATGTAAGCGAAGTCCCGGGGAAGGATTCGATGATTCCTCCACCTGGAGCAGTGGCAAGTTCCAAATCATTGGGGTAATAGTTACGCAAGATTTGCAAAGGCGTGAACCCGCGATTGGCGAGTGTGACCGTGCCCCATTGCGAAAGGCCTTTACATGTGACAGTGGTGCCATTGCAATACTCGGTGAAATACGGGTTAGCAAAGCCTGTGCGACGGGCATAGACATTGAAAATTCCGTCTACGATTTGGCTTATGTTGGCAAAGATTTCGCGGTTATTGACAAAGGCCTGGTCCGTCGCGGTGCTGTTGGTGATATCAAAGTTAAATCCGCGCGAACGGTACCATTCCGTATAAATTCGGTTAAGTGCGAATGTCACGATTGCGTGAATGTTCGCGATAAGTGCGTTGTTGGGCCATGTTGGATAAATTTCGCTTGATGCTACGTTTTTTATATAGTCCGCAAATCGTACTCGGACATTCGGTGCGGAGGCATTCCCTGGTGTGCCAAGGTGCACGGTTATGTAATCGGGGATTGCTACGCGTGGAAGTATTCGGCTTGCGGGTTGGTCGGGTGGGCCTTCTTGTAATTGCGGGCCTGTTGGTTCATCGGCTGTCGGAGGCGGAATAACTATTGTTTGCTCGCCGTCTTCGCCTGCGGGCAAGGGTTCCATGTTTACATTTAATACGCTTTCAATCCCGTCAAAGATTTCGACGTCAATATATGTGATTGTGGTAAACCCAGGCTTTGCAATCCACACATCATATAATCCATACGGATGCGTGCCTGGTGCGGGTGCCATAGTTAATTCGCGGGATGGGGCGGAAAGCGTGTAAACCTCCGATTCGCCGTTTTCATTTGTTACGCCTTGGAACAAGACATTGCCTGCTTTGTCCTTGATTGCATAGGCTACGCTCGCAACAGGCTCGGCGCCTTGTCCCATAGTTGTTAAAATTTTTAAAGTTCCATTTGCCATATTTTAAAGATATGGGCTTTGTGGCAAAACTGTGACGGACGCCGTAGATTATATCTATAGAGCGACAGAAAGTCGCGATATGTCAAACAGGAGGTTTGTCATGGCAACAGTAACATTAGACGCCGGACACGGCGGTTACGACCCAGGCGCGGTCAACGGTACAAGATTAGAAAAAAACGACAACTTAAGAATGGCGCTTGCGGTCGGTACATATTTAAGACAATGCGGTGTAAACGTGGTTTACACAAGAAGCACGGATGTTTTTATACCGCTTGCGGAACGCGCGAATATAAGCAATCGGGCGAACTCGGACTTATTTGTTTCGTTCCATCGGAATTCAAATGCCAACCCTCAAGCAAATGGGGTAGAGAATTGGATTTATACAAGTGCTTCGCCCAAAGCATTGGCTGCGGCGGATTTGGTATTAAGTCGCCTTGTCAATCAAGGGGTGCAAAGCAACAGGGGAATCCAGCGCGGGACGTTTTATGTATTGAAGTATACAAACGCGCCCGCAATGTTAATAGAATTGGGCTTTATAAGTAACGCCGAGGACAACAGATTATTTGATACGCGGTTTGATGCATATGCGCGGGCGATTGCAAGCGGGATTTTATCAAGTCTTGGAGTGAATTGTCAGCCAGGCGGGACTGTGACTCCGCCACCCGTTGTGCCTCCAGTAGTTCCACCACCGACTCCGCCCACACCCCCGACGGTAACTCCTCCGATTGTTCCACCACCGCCCGCGGGTGATTATACGGCGACGATTCGATACATACAGAATGCTCTTAATACAAGATATGGTCAAAACTTGGCCGTGGATGGGGTTTGGGGGCCACTTTCGTACAGGGCGCTTTTGCGGGCGTATCAACTTGAGTTGAATCGGTCGTATGGCGCTGGCTTGACGGTTGATGGGGCCTGGGGCCCACGGACAAGGGTGGCGACACGGACTTTAAGGCAGGGCGACCGAGGCAATTTGGTATGGCTTTTACAGGCTGCTCTTTATGTAAATGGATTCCCTGCGGCGCCTGACGGAGCATTTGGGCCGATGACAGATATACACGTAAGGAACTTTCAACGCGCGAACGGGCTTGCCGTGGACGGCGTTGTCGGGCCAAACACGTGGGAAAGATTGTTCGCAAGAACATAAAAAACGTTTGGATATTTTGCGTATTAGTGCTTTAATTTTTACATGGGTAAAATTCCGTATGTTACAAGTGGCGAACTTTTCGTTCGCGCAGATTACAAACATGCAGAAGAAATTTTGGCGGAGTACAACGACTTTTACATTTTCAACATGGCCCAGTACAATACCTTGTATCACAAGATTGACGAGCATGTCGAAAACGAGGATGAAATCGAGGCCGAGGTACGAAAACGTCTTGAACTTGCCGACCGCGCCGCCAAACAGGCGACCGAGCATTTCGCGGGATTGTTTGGAAGCAAGGACTTTGGCGAAAGCGCAATGATTGGTTTGCGCATATCGTGGTATGACCTGCAAAAAATCTTGTTGGCGGAATTTAAGCACAAGACCTTGGTCCAAGACAGTGCGATGAACGGGATTGCGCCCCATTTGCGGAATGTCGCAAGCATAATGTTGTTTGCCGAGCGCATCATTGCCGACCTTGACCAACTGGATGGCACATTTGAACAAATTGCGGTATTAAAAGAGGGCTTCAAGATGCTTTTGGAACGCAATGAAAAAGAGAAACTTGCCATTCCCGAATACCACAAGGCAAAGACGGCCTTTGCGCGATTCAAGAAGCCAGAACAATACATCGAGTTTTGCGAAAAATTATTTTTCGGTAAACTATAGTCAAGACTTACAAAAGAGGAGGAAATTAAAATGAAAGTCTGTGTTTGTGGAGGTACCAATCCTGCGACCAATCCAAAGTGGTTGGGATTCGCGTCGGAACTTGGTGACTTGCTTTGCAAAAATGATTTTGAAATGGTTTGGGGAGGCAATGCCTTTGGGGTTTTGTCGAACATTCATCAACAGTATATCGACCAACAAAAGGAAAACACACTGTTTTTGCCGGAGGCATACAAAGAAGACCTTAACGTGATGAAGACTGACAAGGTGGAAATGACCAAGTTGGTTGTCGAGAGAACGCACGCGATGTTAAAGTCTACAAATGTTGTGATTATTGTCCCAGGTGGCATAGGCACGATTTACGAGTTTTGGACTGCCGTCGAGGGTTTGCGCGCGGGCGAGTACGATTTGGACATCATAATGTTGAATTACAAGGGCTTTTACAAAAATCAACTCGAGCATTTCAAATTCATCAACGAAAACGGATTTACAAAGACTGGTAAGGGTGGGGCACCGTACAAAATAAAACCAGAAGACCTGTTCACCGTCGTCGACACACCAGAAAAGGCCATCGAAGAATTAAAGAAAATCAGAAAAAAGCGCGGTTAAGCGCTTTTTTTGAATGTGCTTTTCTTATCATCAATCTTCGAATTCTGCTCGAATACCGGTTTTACTGTACAGAGAATTGAAGTATGGCTCGCGGGCCTTTTGACGTAAACATTGAGTTTGGAAGGCGCGCCAATCCTCGACCGTGGCTTCTGGCTCGTACCATAATTTTTTGCTCATATCCGAGGTCATGAATTTGTCGTTAAAAATTCCGCCAAGTGCCGAGAAGGCTACAGATATGTTCTCGGGCTCGAAAGCGTCATAACCCAAATAGCAACGGGAATTCGCTTCAATTCCAAGGATTTGGAATATTGTGGGAGCCAAATCATAAACGTGGGTGAACTTATCGATTGTGATGGCATCAATTTCTTCATCGATTGGGGCGACAGAGATTTGCCCGCTTCCTTCGTCAATAGATACATGGGATATCGAGGGCGAATAAATGAATGCGGGAACGCGATAGCCGTATGGGTCGTTGACATTGTTGCCTTTGAACATCTTTACAAGGTTTACATCGTGGGCTTGGTGGTCAGCATAGAAAAGCATTGTTGTGTTGTCCATGATTCCGCGCTCGACCATTTGTTCAATAAGGTAGTTAATGCCTTCTTCCATAACCATCATACGGGAAAGTGTACGCTTGAAAGGTTGGTAATAGGAGTGAGATGCTAAATCGGGGAAGTCTTCGTCATCAATTCGGTTGTAGAAGGGCCGGCTATATGTGCTGATGTTTGTATTGTAGTTTTCGTGCGGATTTATAGTCGTTATCATTGAAAAGAAAGGTTCGTCTTGGTCTGGCAGGATTTCGTCGACTGCTTTTTCAAAGAACAGTTTTTCTGGGATTTCCCATCTTAAGTAATGATCATTTGCATATGATATACCTTCGGGAGTCAGAATGTCATCATAGCTTTCAATGAAATAGGCTTCGTCGAACCCGTATGCGGGGTGCGAGTATTCGCGCGAATAGTACTGACCCAAGTTCATGTGGAAGTAGTTTGCAGTATAGCCGTTGGCTTTAAGCCTGTTCGGGGTAGAGAAATTATAAATTGAAGGCACCATGGGGTCTTTGACGACGCCCTTGCCCCAGTTGGGAACAAGACGTGTGTCGGTTGGATAACTTCCCAAGATGAAAGATGTCTCGGATATGTCTGTTTTGTTCTTTGAATGATAGTTCGACAAATTGACGCCGCCGTTTTCGCGAAGTTGCCACAACGTTGGTGTGTATTTTTCGTGTATAAGGAACTCGTCACCGCTTTCCATCATTATGACAAGCAGGTTGTTGCCTTTGTCCATTTCCCAGATGCCGTCGATATGCTTATAGTATTCCGCTTGCTCGAGGCTGAAGTAACCGTCATCGATTGCACGTTCCAAATTGCCGAATGGTTGGCCAAGAACGATATTCTTGACGTACATCGGATATGTGCCGAACTTCCTGAAGAACTCCATTTTATAGGTCATTTCGTTGTACAGTTTTTTGTCATTCCGAAGTATTATGTCGGTGCTTGATATGTCTTGGTAAAGGCTGTTGATTTGAATTTTATACGTAACGGGGATTATAAAACTTGATACGCAAAGAATCATAGACAAGGTGAGGGCGCTTCTGCTTTTTAAATCAAAGTGCGCGTTTTTGATTTGAAAGAACACCAGCAATGCAAGTGTGGTGAAAAGAACAATAGGCCCCAGAAGTGGCAGGAGTCTGCCGTAGTCGATTGCGCCTTTGACTGTACGTGTCTCATCTGTATCTTTAAGCATATCCCACGAAAAGAATGTGCCCAAATTTGTCCAAAGGGTAATGTTTACGAACGAAAGTGCCATCTGGACGCCCAGAAAAGTAATCGCCAAAACCATCGATGGTATGTAATAGGGGATGATGAAGAGCAGAATCGCGATTGCGGTTATGAAGAAAAATGTGGGGCCGAAGTATTCAGGAAAAGCGCCAAGGCCAAGTTTTCGGAACGTTATAATTTCCAAAAAATATGCCGTGATGACGTACAGCAAACAGAGAATACTCTTCTTTAGAATATAGTTCCTCATAGTAGTCATATAGTATATCACAAAAACCCCTTTTGCAAGGGGTTTTTTGTTTTTTTGTGGCCAGATGTTTAGCAGTGGCGTTCGCGTTTTTCGCAGCAGAGGAAGTCCTTTCCGAAAACGATGAAGAGGATAAGCAGAGTGCAGATATCAATACCGAACAAGCCTCCTTTGAAAACAATCATCAAAAGTATGATAATCCAAAGTACATCGCAACTTGAGTTTTTTGCTCCACAGCCTTTGTCGCAACCACAGCCGCCGAAGCGTCCAAATAATTCGTTCAACATTTTTAATTCTCCTTTTTTTATTTTTGTACAAAGCGCTTAATATGTACGGACACGCACCCGAATTCCCTTTTCTTTTGTGAGGGGCGGCGTGTCTATTTCAGCATACACACCAGTGAATTAAATTGACACAAAGTGCAAAAGATAAATTTGATGTTGACAATGAATGAAGGGAATAGTAAGATTAAACTTATGGCTAATTACATTAGAAAAATTTTCAGTGCGAAGCGACTTGCGATCTTTGGCATCGCGGTTGTGTTTGCGATTACGGGGCTGTTGGGCGGGGCTTTCGCACCAATTGCCGCATGGGTAAGGGCGAATACAGGCACGGCAAACGATGTCGTTTCAAACTACGGCATATACGATTTGCCAAAGCAAAGCATTCCGCTGGGAACTTTATTCAAACATGGCGTTGCACCCGCGGCAGTGGATTCAACAATTCCAAAGATGTCGGGTACAAACGGCGACGGCACGACGAACAAGACCGTTGCCCTTTTCCGTATTGAAAACACAGGCGCGGTAAAGGTTGACCATAATGCCGCTTACAATGCGACCACTGGAGCAGGGGCTTATTCGTACCTTGGCTCCTACGAGTGGCGCTTTTATGATTTCAATCTTGACAGCCCTCCTGCCGACAAAGGCAAGGATAATTATATTCACAAGTACTCGGTTGTCGTTTACCAAGATTCTTACAGTTACGAACTTCCTACAAGTGCACGTTACGCCCGTGACTTTGATTCGGCCTTGGGTGCAAGCAAAGGTACGGAACTTTCTTGGATTCCCAATGTAACTGTACCAAGCCAAAAAATTCAATTCCCGTTGCCCGACAAATTCATTGACAAAAAAGGCAATGACCTTTTTGACGACGAGGTTGAAAACGTTATCGAGTTACGTAAAGCATTCTTGAACGGATGGACAGGCAGACAACCGAATCTTACTGCAGAAAAAGGTATAAACGGTCCGACCGATACCACCGCAAGGACCCAGCCATCGGATAACGCAGTTGCTACAAGCACAGAATGGTTCAAACGCGTCATCTGGGCCAACACGACAATCACTTTGTATGGAAGTACGCTTGTAGGCGGAACAACTTATCCCCACAATGATGTACAAGGCGCATATATTTATTCTAACTCGGCAGCCAACGATATCAAGGCTCGTACTTTTACTCCTACCACCCCTTATGACAAGTACTATGCTCAATACCAACTTAAACACAACAAGGTCGGTGCGCGTTTCCGCACTGACATGTTCGCGGTAGAACTTTTGCAAAAGGTCAGCACGACCGACCCTGTTAAAGACGTTCGCGAAAACATTATTTTCAAGATGCCCATGGCGCTTGACAATCCGTTAAGCACAAATGCTTTGCAATACAATCAAGACACCGTGCTTCCGTTGCCTACCGCGAATATTGCGCCAAGCACTGATATTGACACAAACAAAAGCGGATTTAAATCCGATTACAAGGCTATTGCATTTAACCAAGCCACCACAATTTCAAGTTATACATACATGGAAGTTTACTTTTACGAATTTGAAGGCATGGAACAAAAGGTTAAGGATGCCGCCGAGGCTCGCGGTGAAGACGGAAATGCTGCAAAAGCCGCTTATATCGCGGAGCGTACAAGACTTAATGGTGGTACAGTCGGCGCAACCACATACCCAAGACTTCGTATTGACGAAAGCAACGGTTACAAGTTTAAACCAACTTTGCCAGGTAACTATCAATTCAAATATTACACAACAACTTTGTTCGGAGCAGGGTATGACTACTATTCTGCTGACCCTGATGGTAATCCGCACAACGTTATCGCAAAAAGCGGAGATTATGTAACTTATTTCCCATTCAAAATGTTTACCGTAAGCGAAAATACTGTTTCACCTGGGCTTAAATGGACCGTGCCTTATGCATATGTTATCCCTGGCAGCACAGGTTACAACGCAACGACCAACCAAGTTGGTTTGACCACTGCACAAGGTTGGGCCACGACCAATGGTTTACCTGCGCCCGAGGTTGGTGATGCGATTGCGTATCTTGCAAACAATGATTTGCTTGGATACAAACAAGGTCAAATCATCGAGCGCGCATCCGACAACAAGTACTTTAAAGATGCCACCAATCTTAATCGCTATATGCCGTCTTCGGGAACTACACCCACGACTCAATTAAGCAACAATGACGCATTTGTATTCCCTGCACTTATCGGTTCCAACAATGCAGGAACAAGCAAGCAATTAACATATGAAATCTCTTTGACTCGTTTTGAAGTCGGTGCAAATACACGCACAATCCGTTTCGAAAGCAACTATTCGGGCTCTTCGACTGGGGCAACCGCATCGACCTTTAAATACTACCCAGAGAAACCGCTTGTAATCGGATTTGGGGACGGCTTTGGTACGGGCGCTTACAGCCCAACGGGTTATCTTCGTTCATGGAACGAACTTTCAAAGACCCAAATGTACCAAATCACTGTTGCCATTACTGATAACTCGCCTGAAATCTTTGCAAATGGCAAGCCTGGCGCGCAAACCGCGATTACATACTCTTTCACAATTGTTGACGACAGCAATTTCGACAAAGTTAAAGAGGCGGCTCCGTCATTCAATGGTAGCCTTGCGATGAGCCAAACCGCTTATTATGAAAACGATACTATTTCGTTCCGCGAAATCGGTGTTTATGATTCCTATACAAACGACGTTGAAATCGAATACTATATCGTCGGCGGTATTACACCTGTCAAACTTGAAAAAGAAAATATTAAAGGTGGCACTGTTTCTATTGAGTTGAACCGCCTTGACCCGAAAATGCAACCAATCTTTGACGCTTTTACAAGCGGTATGCTTGACCTTACCGTTGTTGCGGTTGCCAAAAACTATTGGGCACTTACAAATCAAGTACAAACAAACAATAACTTCGCCGCCAAAACTGTTAATGACGTCGAAGCGTTGCTTGCAAGGCAAATTCAATATCCTGGCGATTTGACCAATGACGGCGCGGACGATGAATACCAAGGTATTGCCGTCGAGTACTTTGACATCAAGTTATTTGACATAACCCACGGCGCACAGGCCACAATCGGTCTTTGGTCCGAAAAGTCACCAAAATCCGACGGCGTGGCTGTCGGTGATGTTGCTACGACTATGACGGCTTACTGGGAAGCATGGTTTGGTACATTCGGCGCTACGGTTCCGACCGAAAAGAATTCGTCTCCGTCTGCGGTCGATTACGACAAAGTCACGGGCAGGGTTTATCCAAAAGCAAATGCCACAACCGATACAAACGTCGTGTCGGGCGCGGTCGCCACGGGCAAAATCACACGCACACACTCGGGTGCGACTCAAAATCAAAAGTTTAATCTTCCGACAATCTCGGTTGAATACAAATCTGCAGTAGGCTCGAACAGCGGTAAAACAGGTAACTTTATTACTACCGTTGAATTTTCGATGATATCACCTACAAGCAAGACGACAAACGCCGTTATCGGCGGAACAACACAAACTATGCCGTTAAGCGTTGACGGAGTTGATTCCCCTTCAATTGAAAAAATCGACAACTTAAGTTTCTTCCCGACGGAAATCGGTGAGCACAAGTTTGTTGCCAAGGTTTACAACTCTGGTGGATTTGTGTCCGTTATGACCGCCGTCATCAACGTCGTTGGCACACCCGACACCGTTGCAGTCCTCCGCGGTGGGGTATCGTCCTTGCGCATCGGACAAAGCGGTTCGTTGCCATGGGCCGAAGTCTTCATCAACGGTCAATCATTCCGCACAGACGCCAACTATAACGTACATGTTACTGGCAACGCCGCAAAAAAAGTCGGTACTTATGCAATCAAGGTTGACTCGGTCGGCGGAAGCCCAATCCCATCTAACGTTGGTAACGCTTTCATCCCGGTCGCCGAAGACAGATATATCTTTACTTACGAACTTCGTTTGAATGCGGGCGCACTTAACAATTACTTTACAAATGACTTGGGATTAAGCGGTTCGTTTGTTGGCGAAGACGGAACATCGACTGGTATCATCCGACACACTGTAGCACACACAATCAATGTCACGGGCCTCGACCAAAACGACGTAGGCATCAAGTTACAAGAAGACAGTTACATCGGATACAACGGTATCGGTGGCGGAAAAGGCTATACTGATTCCGACGGCGTAACAACAGGCACGATTGAAAACTTTAACATCTTGGAACAAATGGTCACATCGGGCGCACGTGACGTAACCATGAGCATGGCTCAACTTAACAACGGCATGACTCTCAAAACCCCAGGCTCTGGTGGCGCCAACGATGTATACGACTTTGGTCGCATATACTTGCCAAACATGTACGCGAAATGGGCGGATGCTTTGTCCAACTTGTACCAAGAATTCGACATCGCCACTAACAGCAGTGTAACCGTAACGCATACTAAATCTGCCGAGCCTTTGTTTGATTCAACAAAAATCAAAGAAGGCAAAGAAACCCAATGGGTAACTGCGGACAACGGCGGAACATATTATTACTTCAAGCCACTTGGTTCGGTTTCTCTCGCAAGTGGTGCCGATGTTGAATATACTCCCAAGAACCTTGTTGAGCCAAGCGTTTCCCCAGACGGCATCTATACCGTTACATACACAATTACTTTCAAGGGCATCGTAAGTACATTGGAATTCTATATCGGTGTCGGTGATACTGCGACTCCAGTTATCAAATTCGGTACTGTCAAAGAAGGCAAAGACAAGGGCAAGGATTGGGAAGAAATCTTGTTCGGCGAAGAATACAAACTTAACAAATACGGTTGGGCGAACTTTGAATTCAACACCAACGATATCATTGTTGACCCGAACGGCGGTACATTGACACCCATAAGCGAAACAAGCGGTGGCTATGCGGACTGGTATGTCGCACGCAAACTTACAATCTCGGTCTTGACGCCAGGCGGTGTAAAAAACATGGTTATATCCAACAGCCCCGACGATGACGACAATGTTTATATTCACAAAGATTATAAAGATGACGAAATTGCCAAGTTCATACTTGATGAAAATGGCGAATGGAAGAAGCGTGACCCTAATGTCACTGCGACCAACGAAAACCAAAGGTGGCATTTCCGTCTTACCGAAAGCGGTGAGTACAGAATTACCTTCAGTATCGAATCGGAAAGCGGTGTGACAGGATACTTACAACGTACCATCACGGTTGAAACTCCTGCTTCCAAGGCCAAGATTGCTCCTCAAACCATTTGGGGTACGGTACTTATCATTATCTCGTCTGGATTGTTGCTTGGAGTTATCGTCTACTTTATCCAAACAGGTCGCAAGACCAAATTCGCGGGTACAGGTTCAGTAACTTCGTCTGTCGCATCGGGCGAGGGCACAGCCAAGAAGTTCCTTGACAAATTCAAACGCGAAAAGGGCAATGCCGACGCAAAGAAAAAGCCCGAAGCGTCCGAAAAGAAAGCAAAGCCTTCTGTTGACAAGCCTCAAGAGTGAGGTAGCCAATGCTTGACAAAAGAACAACCCGTTTCTTGTCTGCCGTTGCGAAAATTTGCGATGACGGAAGTTATAAAATCATCGAAAAAGCCGAACTTTTAAAGGAAATGCACTTTCGTGGCATGGACTTTGTGGCCTTGGAACAAATGGTACGGTACCTTAAGGACAACGAAATGGTCGACCTCAAATACTCCGACGAAAACGTGTTTTGCTTGACCGTGTTGCCTAAGGGTCGTGTTGCTTTTGAAAGCATGCGTCGCAAAACGCGCGATTTGGTCAAGGTCCCCAACAAGACCTTGATTATAATTGTCACCGCAGTGTTCTTGGCAAGCCTTTTGGGGTCGATGTTGGGCGCCATATTCGCCAAACTTATGTAGGAGTTTTATGTTAAATCGGGTCGAATCGAGAATCATGGATTATATCTTCAGCCGTTGCCGTGGCAAGCGCACCGTGCTTATGCCCCCTGACGATATTTTGAAAGGCATATCCGAACGCGGACAAAAGAGCCTTGCGCGCTTTGAAATTACCAAAAAACAACTTGAAACCCACATGAAAAATATCGTGCTCGACGGCTATGTGGATTATTCGGCGACAAGCGACAAGGCCGGGAACATGCAATACGTTGTTACCCTGACCACGCGTGGAGAAGCCTTTCAACGCGAGCGCGACGACCGTATAAAACGCAGGTGGCAATCGCTTGGGTGGAAAATTCTGCTTACCGTTGTGGCATTTGTTGTATCGTATGGTTTGTGGTATCTTGTAGGGCGATGAAAACCAAAGCCATCTTTATTGATTTAGACGGCACACTTTTTAACAGCAAAAGGGAAATCTCCGCATGCAACAAAAAAGCGCTTGAGGACATAAAGGCGCGTGGATATATGCCCGTTATTTGTACTGGGCGCACTATCGAGCGTGTGATAAGTTATCAAATCGACTCCGTTGACTACGTTATTTTTAATAATGGTGGCGGGATTTTGGATGCCAAAAACAACAAAGTGATTTTTGAAAACCTTATGAAAAAATCAAGCGTGGATGCTGTCCGCGACCTTTGCAAGCGAAAAGATATCCAGGTACTTACGTGCAACTCGGCGGGCGGTATCGTCATGTTGATTCCCATAAGCGCCGATTACGATTTGATGAGGCGCATCCGCCCCGAAATTTTGGCGATACCACATGTGGCAATCGTTAATCAATCCAAAATTATTACCGACCCAAATTTCCCAATCGACGCCACATTCGACGACGGAGTGGCGTTTTTCGATGTTGTTGACAAGGATTCTTCCAAAGGTAACGGCATCACAAAGTTTTGCGAAATCATGGGCATCGCGAAAGCCGACCGCATCGCAATCGGGGATGATTTGAATGACCTTACAATGTTCGATGCTTGTGGCTATAATGTTGCTATGGGTAATGCGATATCCGAATTAAAAAATCGTGCCGATTTCGTGGCTGATACCAACGACAATGGCGGCGTGGCAAAATTTTTAAAAGGGTTACCTGATGCCCAAGGTTAGTAATGAATCCAAGGCGCACCCTTGGGAACTTGTTTCAAAATACAAGCCGACAGGGTCGCAACCCGACGCCATAGGGTCTCTTGTCGACAATATAAATGCGGGTGTCAAGGACCAAGTTTTGCTTGGCGTGACGGGCAGTGGCAAGACCTTTACCATGGCGAACGTTATCAGGCAACTGGACAGGCCCGCGCTTATAATCGCGCATAACAAGACCCTTGCAGCGCAACTTTGTAACGAGTTCCGCGCCTTTTTCCCAAACAACAGGGTGGAGTATTTTGTAAGTTACTATGATTATTACCAGCCCGAGGCATACATGCCCGCGACGGACACCTATATCGAAAAGGACATGTCGATAAATGATGAGATTGACAAGTTACGTCACAGCGCAACGTGTTCATTGGCCGACAGGCGCGATGTCATTGTTGTGGCATCGGTGTCGTGCATTTACGGCCTTGGTGCGCCGAAAGAGTACTATGATTTGGCAATCTCGTTGCGCCCGGGCGACAAATTTGGACGCAATGATTTAATAAAAAAACTTTCCGCAATTCAATACAAGCGTGCGGGCGACGACATTGAAAGGGCGACTTTCCGTAGCAAGGGCGACACGGTCGACATCATACCGTCGCACACAACGACCACGATGATTCGCGTGATGTACAACGGCGATGTCGTTGAAGGCATCTTTGAAATGGACGCGCTGACGGTGACGACCATATCAACGCTTAACCATGTCGCGATTTTTCCTGCGACCCACTATGCTGTGGGCAGTGACAAACTGCACGGCGCGATTCAAAACATACGCGCCGACCTTGGCAAACAACTGGCGATTTTTAATGACAAGCAACAAATGATTGAGGAACATCGGCTTAAACAACGCACCAACTATGACCTCGAGATGATGCAGGAAATGGGCTATTGCAACGGTATCGAAAATTACAGCCGATACTTTGACGGGCGCAAAGCGGGCGAGCCACCGTATACCTTGATGTCGTACATGGGCGCCGACTTTATAACTTTCATCGACGAAAGCCACATTACCGTGCCACAGATTCGCGGTATGTACAATGGCGACCGCGCACGCAAGACCTCGCTTGTCGATTTTGGCTTCCGCTTGCCGTCCGCGTATGATAACAGGCCATTAAATTTTGCCGAGTTCAACCAACGCCTGGGCCAAACCGTGTATGTCTCGGCAACTCCCGCCGAGTACGAAATGGAAGGCGCACGTGGCAACAAGCCGTACATCACCGAGCAAATAATCCGTCCGACTGGGCTTCTTGACCCCGAAGTCTTTGTGCGCCCAAAAGACCATCAAGTCACAGATTTATTAAGCGAAATTCGGGCGTTGAACGCGAAGTCACGGGGTGCAGGGGGCACCCCTGCGGGCAAGACACTTGTCACTACGCTTACCAAAAAAATGGCTGAAGATTTGACCGCGTACTTTACCTCGAATGGAGTGCGCGTCAGGTACCTACACAGCGAAATCGACACCTTGGAACGTGTCTCGATTATCACGGCGCTCCGCAAGGACGAGTTTGATGTCATCGTAGGTATTAACTTGTTGCGCGAAGGCCTCGATATCCCCGAGGTCGAACTTGTAGCAATCTTGGACGCCGATAAGGAAGGGTTGTTTAGGTCGAAGCGGTCGCTTATCCAAACAATCGGACGCGCCGCCCGAAACGCAAATGCACGGGTTATCTTGTACGCAAACACTATGACCGAAAGTATGCGCGGGGCAATCGACGAAACCAACCGCCGCCGACAAATCCAACAGGACTATAATAAAAAGCATGGTATCACGCCAAAAACGGTGTATTCCGACATACGTAATACGCTATACGTGTCCGACAAGGACGTAAAATCTGCCCGCAAATTGAATCGTGCCCAAGTCAAAGACGAAATTGAAAAATTGACGGCGCTTATGAACATCGCGGCAAAATCCTTGGACTTCGAGGCCGCAATCAAGTTCCGCGAAGAAATAACTCGATTGAAAAAAGATATCTAGCGTTGGAGTGTGAATAACTCGCCCGCTTGAAATGCAAAAAATGTTGTAAAAACGCGAAAAAACGCTTGACACAGGCGGCGGCGGCGGCGGGTAGACTTTATTATCCCATATTTGTGTGGATAAGAGGAGAATCACTTATGAAAAAACTAACTGGACGGCTCGTATCACTTGGGTGTGCATTGGCAACGGGCGGGGTGGCGATTTGGATGTTTATGGTCGCAGGCAAAACCGACAAAAAGGTCTTAAGCAATTCGGTCGAGGTCAGTTCGCTTTATGTTATCGGCGCATTGGCACTTTTGATTGTCTCTATCGGATGTCTGCTTGGCGCAATCTATGGCAAAAAGTTCGCGATGAAAATAATGGGCAAGTCATGGGAAAATGCGGGCAAGCAAGCCGAAGCACTCTCCGATGCTTTGGATGATCGAGACCGCGTCACGGTAACAATCAAAACGAAACAAGAAGACTGATTTACTGCAACTTACGAACCGAGTGTTTGACCAAATCGTGCGTGAAAATGATGACAAGGCAGGCGATAAGCACCCACGCGTTAACGGTCGGTGTAAGCCACGCACGCCAAAAGCGAAAGACGCCGAATACAAAGACGGCGCTTGCGATGACCCAGCCTATACTTATCGATAAACAAATTTGGCCGTGCAAATTGTACGGCTTTTTTGAATAATCCCACAATTTCAATCCAAGCCATCGGTTGAAAACAAGTCCGCCAAGGTATTCGATAGCAATTATCCCGATTGCAACGGCGGGGAATTTTAACCAAATGCTGAAATCAAGCGTGCAAATAAAGAACGCAAAGGCTATACCAAAGCCGTAAATGGGGTGGTAGGGGCCACTTACAAGGGTAATGTTCTTGGTGCGTTCAATGCGTTTCAAAATCGTCTCGAAATAATACCCGATAACGGAAAACCCGAAAACCAATGTAAAATATAGTACCGCGGTTTGCACGAATTAGTATGTGCAAAAATATACAGGGTATGATACAATGTGGTGTGATTAGCTTTTTTGAAAGAAGAACGGAGAAATATAAAGCAAAAAAACTTCAAAAACTTGGTGATGCCGAGTATGTCTTATGGCTCAAGAAGTATGTGAGGCAAATCGAAAAATCCGATAAGTTCTTTTTGTGGTGTTCATGGTTAATAGTGGTATCAACTTTTTGTTGGGCGGTTATGGAACTTGTATACACGATTATTTCGCCTACTTTTGGGATGATACTTTTAACAATGCTTTTATATTCTATTTCGCTTTCATGGTTCATGTTTATTATGATGGGGAAATTTCGAAATGTGTATGACAAATTAAAGAAAGAATTGCAGGAACTTGAAAAACCGAATATGGGCATATGATATCATTTTGTTCGTATGAACACTGCTTCAAAGGTTTTTTTACCTGTGTTCCTTTGTTCGTGGAAGATGCCACGAGGGAATATGAAAAAGTCACCTACAGTGAAAGGATATTCGCCGTCAGCATCACGAACGATGCCATTACCTTTTAATACGTACATGAATTCGTTGCAATCGTCGTGTTTGTGCCATCCGAATACGCCGCCCGCGGCAAGGAATCCGTGTGTTATACCTTGAATATTTTTGACTTCGTCATTTGCGACAAAAAGTTTTCGACTTCCTGCACCGCCGTGCGCGGGTTCAAGTTTCACGTCCGATTTTTTAATAATTTTCATAAAGCCAGTATACCGCTTCTTGCTTTCATGGCGCAAGTGGGCTATACTTAAAGAATATGCTTGAAAAAATCGTAATCAAAGGCGCGAAAGAGAACAACCTTAAAAATTTGGACGTGGAGATTCCGCGCAATAAGTTGGTGGTGCTGACTGGAGTATCGGGCAGTGGCAAAAGTACCCTTGCGTTTGGGACGATTTTCGCGGAGGGGCAAAGGCGTTTCATGGAAAGTTTGTCCAGTTACGCGCGTCAGTTCCTTGGCCAAATCCAAAAGCCTGCCGTCGACAGTATCGAGGGTTTAAGCCCTTGCATTGCGATTAACCAAAAGACCACCAGCCATAATCCGCGCTCTACTGTAGGGACGGTTACCGAGATTTACGATTATTTACGGCTTTTATATGCTCGAGTTGGCGAGGCCTATTGCCCCGAATGTGGCAAAAAAATCACGCGCCAAAGTATCGACCAAATCGTGGGCGCGGTGTTCGGAAGTTTCAAGGACAAACTTGTCATGATAGAGGCCCCCGTCGTTCGCGGAGCAAAAGGCTCGTTCACAAAGGATTTTGAGGGTTGGAAAAGGTCGGGCTATGCGCGCGTAAAGGTCGACGGAAGTATTTACATGCTTGACGAGCAAATCGAACTTGATAAAAACTTGCGCCACACGATATCCGTTATTGTCGACCGCGTCAAAATCGCGGACGACGAAATCGCCCGCATCACCGAGTCCATAGAAACGGCTTTGCGCCTGACCGAGGGCCTGGTCGCGGTTGACGACAAGACTTTCAGTAACAAATACGCGTGTATCGATTGCGGAATTTCGATTGAGGACCTCGAGCCCCGCGCCTTCAGTTTCAACAGTCCCTTCGGCGCGTGTCCGAATTGCACAGGGCTTGGCTTTACATTCGAGATTGACGAAAACCTTATAATCCCCGACCGCGACAAAACTATTGCCGAGGGTGCAATCGTCGCCTCGGGGTGGAATTTCGATGGGGGCAAGATCGCGGACATGACGTTCAAGGCCTTGTCCAAAAAATTCGGCGTCGGTATGCACGACAAGATTCGGGATATATCGCCTGATATACTACACAAAATCTTGTACGGTTGCGACGAAAAATTGAATTACGAACTTTCAGGCTCGACATATTCATACGAATACATGGGCAAATACGAGGGCATAATCCCGAACTTGAAGCGTCGTTGGCACGAGACCCAAAGCGAATTTATGCGCGCGGAAATCGGCAAGTTAATGGTGAAAACAACATGCCCGCTGTGTCACGGCAAGCGCCTAAAGCGTGAGTCCCTGGCTGTGCGGGTAGGTCAGCATGATGATGGGCCCAGCCTTAACATCAGTGATTTAACGGCTTTGTCGATAAAAGACACTTTGAAGTTTTTTGACGAATTGAAACTTACAAAGACTCAAGAACAAACCGCCGAGCGCATTATTCGCGAAGTTCGGGCAAGACTTAACTTTTTGATGAATGTTGGCTTGCATTATTTGACGCTTGGTCGCAGCGCCGACAGTTTAAGCGGGGGAGAAAGCCAACGCATAAGATTGGCCACGCAAATCGGCAGCGGGCTTGTGGGGGTGTTGTACATACTTGACGAGCCCAGTATCGGACTTCACCAACACGACAATGATAAGTTGCTTGCGACATTAAAAAAACTTCGCGACCTTGGTAACACATTGATTGTTGTCGAGCACGACGAGGATACAATCCGTGCCGCCGACTTTATTGTGGACATCGGGCCCAGGGCAGGGGCGCATGGCGGGGAACTTGTTGTTGCGGGAACTTTGCCTCAAGTCATGGCCTGCCAAAAATCCTTGACGGGGCAATACCTTAATGGCGAGCGCAAAATTCTCTGCCCCGAAAGGTATCGTTCGACGTCGCCAGACCGCTTTATAGAGGTCACGGGCGCCTCCGAGAACAACCTTAAACACATCGACGTAAAATTCCCCCTTGGCTTGCTTACCGCTGTTACAGGGGTGTCGGGCAGTGGCAAGAGTTCGCTTGTGAACAAGATTTTATACCCCGCGCTTCATAATGTACTAAATAAAGGTTGTATGCCTGTCGGACTACACGACATGTTGAGTGGCTTTGAACACATCGACAAAGTCATCAACATCGACCAATCGCCAATCGGCAGGACGCCAAGGTCGAACCCCGCGACATACACGGAAGTCTTTGGCCCAATCCGCGAACTTTTTGCCAACACCCGTGATGCAAAAGAACGCGGATACACGGGCGGCCGATTCAGTTTCAACGTGCGTGGCGGACGTTGCGACAACTGCGACGGGGAAGGCATACGGCGTATCGAGATGCATTTTCTGCCCGACGTTTTCGTTGCATGCGAGGTCTGCGGTGGCAAACGATTTAACCGCGAAACATTAGAGGTCAAATACAAAGGCAAAAGTATTTACGATGTTTTGGAAATGACGGTCGACGAGGCCGTGGAGTTTTTTGAAAACATACCCAATATTTACAAGAAACTTAAGACCATACAGGACGTAGGCCTCGGTTATATACGGCTTGGGCAATCGGCGACGACCTTAAGCGGGGGCGAGGCTCAACGTGTCAAGTTGGCAAAGGAACTTTCTCGCGCAAGCACGGGCAAGACCTTGTACATACTTGACGAGCCCACCACAGGCCTGCACAGTTACGATGTACAAAAGTTGATTGACATTTTACAGCGACTTGTTGACGCCAACAACACGGTTATCGTGATTGAACACAATTTGGACGTTATAAAGGTTTGCGATAACATAATTGACTTGGGGCCAAGTGGTGGCGACGAAGGCGGGTGCGTTATCGCAACAGGGAACCCGCGAGAGATTGTCGCGGACTCCAACAGCTTGACGGGGAAGTATTTAAAAAGTTATTTTATCTCTCGATGAACATTTGGGCAAGTTTACAGTTGTTTGGGTCAGTACAAACTGTTTCACAAACCTCGTTAATAATTGCCATTGGGTCTTCATCTTGAGAGTTGGAAGAGGATTGTTCTTCGATTATCGGATAAACATTCATGACCATGTCGTCGCATAATTTTGTTCTTTTCATGTGGGCAGTATAACATAAAATTCAAGAAATTGCAATACTCAATTTACAAAATATTTACGCCGTTAAGGCCATAGACTGCATGATACGATGTCAAAAGGTACTCAAGGCGGCTCAGGCCTCCGATGGCTTCTTCCTTGTTGCCTGTGTGCACAAAGTTCCGCGCATAAATCAAGGCGTCGGATATGTACGACAGGTCGATGTGTTTTATGATAATGCCAAGGCGACGCTCTTTCTTCGACCAATAGTGGTGCAGGTCATCGAAGCGCACTTTTAAATAGTCATCAAACTCGGCCTTGTTGTCGACATCGGGAGTCGCACGTACGATTTCAATTATGGCCGCGGTTTCGCGCTCCATATGGCTGTAGGTTTTTTCTATGCACACCTGTTCGGCGATTGCAACTCCGATAAGGGCGGCGAACAATGTTAATACTGCGACAAGTCGTATCATTTGCTTACCTCCACTTTCCCAGCAGAGCGCAAGTCTGCTCGGCCGTCGCGTTTTTTACTTGTGCCTTGGATATAGCAATCTTTTGTGATTTGAATCTTTTTGGTCTGGGCAGGCATGCCGTGCTTTTGAATGTACGCATCACCGCTTCCGCTCAAGTTACAGAATGATACGTCAGACAGACTACCCGATATATTGTGTAGTATGCGTGGCATAACCACAAGATGCGCAAGCCCCAATTCCTTAAAGTTCTTTTTTATGACCTTGCCGTTTTCCACGACGGTGTAGTACATATCGGATTCTTCGACCTTGATTTTTGCGTCTTCGCGAGTGACGGGCATATTAACGGCCTTTGGAATAACCGTGATTTTGCCGTTGCGTTCTATGATTGCATAGTTAATTTCGCTCATGTCAAAATAATCCAAGTTGCGGAGCGCTTCCATAAGTTCCTCGGCGCTTATGTTAAGTTTTTTTAACTCGCCAAAGTCAATGCCGTTGTCGTCAATGACCACCACGGGCTTGCCACTTATGACGTCACGCATAAGGGGGCTTTTTTTGCTTATAACGCTTACAACAAAGTGGATGACGCAAATGACAAGCAGGGGAATGATGCCGTACCAAATGGGTATGGTCTGTTCCGCCATCGGAATTGTCGCAAGGTCGGCAATGATTAATGTTATGACCAATTCAAACGGTTCCATTTCGCCAATTTGTCGCTTGCCCATCAATCGCATGACGCCAATTACGACGACATAGATTATTAAAACTCGAATTATGATATTGAACATACTTGATAAGTCTGTGGAATTTTGATATCATTTATGCAATGTGGCTTATTTTTACGCTTGTCTTCGTCTTGGCGCAAATTGCGTTTTTGCAATTTTTCAAGGTCGCGATAAAAGATTCAAAAAACGTCGGCGCCTTTACGGTACTAGTGCAGGTCGTCGCAAGCCTGTCAATTTTGGTGCTTTGTCCGTTCTTTGGGTGGGCTTGGCCACGGGGCTGGCTTGTGTGGGTGTTGCTTTTGGTCTCGCTTGGCTTGTATGCCGTCAACGACAGATTGGACGCGACAGTCCGTAAAAACATCGACATCTCGGTCGACGCAATGGTCCAACAGGTCTACAGGATTTTCTTCCTGGTTATGGGTATCGCCTTTTTGGGGCGCAGTTTTGTATGGCTAAAGTTGCTTGGGTGCGTGATCATAATTTTTGCCAACGTCTTTTTGCTGTTTGATAAAGGCAAATTCAAAATCAACAGGTACGTGTTGTTAAAGGTCCTGTCTGCATTGATATTCGCGGCGGCATTTACCTTGGATACATACAATTCGCCCGAGTTCAACTTGCCATTCTTTGTTTTCGTATCTTTCGCAGTGCCCGCCTGTTGTCTTATGCTTACACGCCAAGCCACATTCCGCGGGCTTGTCACGGAAGTCAAGCGCAAGCAATGGCCGATTATCGTGGCCTGTGGGGTTTGCAATGGGCTGTCGGCATTTGCGATTTTGCGGGCCTACCAATTTTACCAACACTTTGTCGAAGTCGCCGCCGTATCGGCATCCTACGTAATATTGAATGTGTTGCTGGCGACAGTATTTTTACGCGAGCGGGGCAACCTTGTCCAAAAATTTATCGCGGGCGCGGTCATTGTTGGAAGTATTGTGATGATAGCACTTGTGTGATATAGTAAACTATGCAAATTGAATTTATACCAGTGAAGACCCGCATTGTGATGCCACCCGCCGACCCGATTTGGGACATCATCGATGGGCTTGACGTCCGCGACGGCGACATAGTTTTCATCACAAGCAAAATCTTGGCAATTCATCAAGGCCGATGTATAAAACAAGGAAGCACAAGTAAACAGAAACTTATTGAACAAGAATCCACGCACTTCTTGCCATACAGGCACCCAGACGGGTTCGACATAAGTTTGGCGATTGTAAACAACACCTTGATGCCGGCGGCAGGCATAGACGAAAGCAACGCAGACGGCCATTACATTTTGTTGCCGGAAAGAATTGATGAACTTTGCAAAGAAATTCGGTCAAGATTAATTAAAAAGCACAAGGTCAAAAACCTTGGTATTGTCTGCACGGACAGTCACACGACGCCACTTAGATGGGGCGTGACAGGGATTACCATGGGCTTGTCGGGCGTAAACCAACTTAACGACATTCGTGGCAGTAAAGACATCTTTGGTCGAACCATGCACGTCACAAAGGTCAACCTTGTCGACCCTCTAACTTCTATGGCCGTTTTAATCATGGGCGAATGCGCGGAGCAAACGCCTGTTGTTATTTTGCGGAACTATAAAGGTATTCCTTTTGATGCAAACGGAAGCATGAAAGATTTTAAAATTTGCTCCGAGACCGACATTTACAAACCACTCTTGGATGTTTTCAAGAAGAAAACTTGACCCTGAATCCGTTGAATTTCACGATGTTGAATATGTGACAAAGTGCCAAGAAAACGACCAATGTCGCGGTCCCGCACAGGGTAAGGCTTGCGAACAACCCGATATAAGGCAACAAAATCCCATATGTGAACAGCCCAAGTAAAACGCTTGGAATGCACAGCAGGGCAAAGGTAAGGGTTTGGCTTATGACAGTTATAACTATGCCTTTGCTTGTAAGTCGGGCGATAAGAACAAGGTTCAAAATGCTCGCGATGCTCATGCACGCGCCCATGCCGACGACAAGTGCGCCTATGCCGATGAACTTTGGCAAAAACCAAACCGAGGCGAACAGTGCCACCGCGCCAATTCCGTAGTTTTTCATGGCGGCGGTTTCGCGGCCAAGGCTGTTCAAAATCGCGTTGGTAATTTGCGACAATGAAATCGGTATCATCGCCCAAGCGAATTGTGAAAGATAAATCCCGCTTACGGCCTCGGCATAAAGAAACGTCCCGATACCTTCGCCAAGCGCAATGAAAGCAGGCAACAACAGGAAGTTTATAAACAAGGTGAACTTAAGGGCGTTACGAACTTGGTGCGATACCTTGTCATTATTCTTGTCCGTGTACGCGGAACTTAACTCTGGCACAAGGGCAGTGGACAACGAACTTATAACCGTTTGTGGGATTGTCAACAATGGATAGGTCATACCGATAAGAACACCGAATGCGCTCAAGGCCGCCGCAGACGTCCACCCGGCGCTTATAAGTCGCATTGGGATTGCAACGGCTATAATTGGCATGGCAAAACTTGAAAGCAACCGCATACCCGTGATTGGCGCGGCGCTTTTAAAAAGAGGCTTGTACTGTGTGCGCGCCGTATTTGTCTTGTCCGCATCAATCTTGCGCGCCTTAAAGTACATGAACGCGACGATTATTGCCGCCAAAAAGAACGCGACGGTATAACTTAACGCCGCGATTTGCGCCAAGTCGACGAACAGGAACGCGAGGGCAAGCATCACCACAAACATAATGATGCGGATGATTTGCTCCATTAACTCGGTTACGCCAAGCAAAAAGTATCGACGCTCGCCCCACCATACGGCGCGAATAACGCAATAGCAACTTGCCGCAAAGACCGAGGGCACAAGGACAATCAAAATCGATATACATCGGGCATCGGTGAATAGTTTGCCAAGTAATGTATGTCCCGCGAACAAGATTCCGCACGCAAGCAAACTTAAAGCCATGCTTATGCAAAGCCCCGCGACAACCACGCCACCTGATTGCTTTGTGGCGACGCGTTTTGAAATCGCCAACGGCAGTCCCGAGGCAACCAACGTCAAAAAGACCGTGAAAAATGACAACGCGATTTGGTATATGCCAAGCATCTCGGGTCCAAGGATGCGCGACAAAAATATTCGGAACAAAAACCCGATTGCGCGTGTTAAAACGGCGAACACAGTAATAAGTGCTACCGAACTTGCAAAGGTGCCTGCCGCATTTTTGGTCTTGCCCCGCATATTAATGAGTATGTTAATAAAAATTAAATTAGACGGCACCAGTTCCCTAATCGACATCGCGCGAACTTGCAAAGTGGCTCCATGTCAAATTCTTATCGTTAACGGTGTGCAAAATGAAATCGAGTTAATGGAAAAAGCCGAAATCTTCGTTCCTGTCTCGACAGGGCATATGGTTATTTGAAATAATACAATTTATTATCGGGGTCGCGTAATTCAATTTGCCCCTTTTTGTTGATGCTATAAGGGTTAGGAGTCCAGTTCGCCTTTGCGTTGTCGCGTTGCAAAACATTGTTGTCCCCGATAATTCGGTACATATCTTGGTATTCAAAGGCATAGGCCTTTTTGCCAACTTTTTTCCAAGTCCCAATGCCAACAAACTCATTGTTACCGCGATAAACAACTTGGAAAGAAAAAGTCCCGTTTTTGTGCAACCAAAGTTTCGATCCCTTGTAATCCGAAGCACGGCGTTGCTCTGTATCATTGCCTGCAAGGGCGCGGATGGTCATATAGTCGGGGCGGGTAACAAGGACGGTCGCCGTGACAATGCCTCCGATAATGACAAGGATAAGTATGGCGCACAAAATAAACTTCTTACTATGAAAAAGTGCTATCATGATTGCACCTCGCGCAAAAATGACATTACAACGGTGTTCTCGCGGTAAAGTTCCTCGACTGGAGGCGCGGCATGTTCGTCGCTTGACACGGTTACCTTGTAATTGACCGTGGAGGTAAAGATTATTCTGTCCTCGGTCGTGTAAACCTTGTACTCGCGGATGTCACCGTCATAAAGATGTCGGATTGTTGCGTTAAGGCTGGCTTTGTTGCGTTTTATGTGCGTGACAACAAAAAGCATCTCGGTACGCTTTGCGCCGTGCTCAAAGGTAATGCGAAAGTTTTTAAAGTTATTTTCAAAAGCGCAATATGACGCGTCATTTGTCTTAAGGCCGATAATTTCGCTTGTGGGCATTCCCGTGACCGCATGAGGATAACGGAACAAGCCGTTGCGCATAGATTTAATTTGGTAATGTTGGTCAATCTTTACTTCGGGGCCAGGCACTGGCTTGGGTTTAAGCCAACTGTACGCGCCAAAACCCAGACCAGAAACCACCAGTACCATAACAATGACGAACGGAAGCCATTTTTTCATCGCTTCATTTTAAACCATTTTACGTAATAAGTCAAACTTATTTATCCATGCGACGTGCGCTTCTGTCGTCGCTTGCGTACGAAGTGTGGTGTTTGTCTATATGAAGGCGGAATGTATATTTGCGCAACAGGAATCCAGCGATGGCGACAAGGATTGTAACGGCCATAATAAGTGACGGAGCAATAACCCACCATTGAACGGGTGCCCGCGGGCCTTTGGTGGTGTCTTCTTGAGGGACATATGACTCGGTAATAAAGGCAGCGTAGATTGCATCTTTGTATTGTTCTTTGGCGTCAAGGAAATCCTGTTCTTCGATTTGTTTAAGCTTAATATCGCGGATGTAAATTTCACCCGTGACCGCCATGAATTCGTCGCCGAATGCGATTTTAAGGGTAAGGTCGCCGTCTTGGTCGGGGCGGACGTAAAAGACAAGTTCAGTAAAGCCGTCTTCGTCCAAAACTTCCATGTCCTTGACGTCTTCGTATTTGATGTTTTTGATTCCGCCCTCAAAGCCGTCCAAGGTAAAATTCAAACCGTATTCGTGGTCGTCGGGGCTGTCGATTGAAAGCCCGCGGAAGTCATTTATGTCATTGCTGTCGGTAGGGTATTCAGGCACGCAAAGGTGATACGCTTTCAGGTTGTCGACGATTTTCACTTTCAATCGGTATTCGTAAAAACTTCCGCCACTGATTGATTCGGTGAATGTGTTAACGGCGGACGAGGCCATGGAAGCGTTATTATTACGTATGAAAAGGCTGTCGCCCAACAATGTAAGTTGCGCGCCCGCGCCCTCGAAAAACTTTAATGGGTTGGCCAAGTCGGTTTTGACTGCATCGGACGGGATGTCCTTGTCGGTTTGGTTGAAAAGCACATTATCAATAAAGACGATGGCTGCGGGGCTGTTGCTGGTTTCGGTTCCAAGGCTAAATACAAGGCTTAACTCGTGGTTCGCTATGACCGACGCATTTATCGCGAAAGTATAATGTTCCCAATCGGTTGATACAATACTGTGGCTTCCGCCTCTTGATTTTGAAAGGTCAAGTTTTGATATCTCACGGCCTTTAACAAAGGCTGAAACGCTGAACACAAGGCCGTCGGCGGGAATGTATTGTCGCATGATGTCAAAGGAAACAAGATTTGTCACACCCGAACCAAGTGCGATTGCTGGGCTTGTCAATGTCTGCCAAGCACGGCCCTTGTTTTGCATCATATATACGTTGTTGTTGGGGCTTGCACCACCAATGATGCCAGGGCAAACGGTCGCAATGCCATAGTTACTGGGCTCGCCGACGCCTGCGTTCGCATAACGCGTCCAATGTTCAAGTTCCGTGTTAACAATACCGCTTAATACCAAATCATCATTACCCTCGGCGTAATTAAGTTCCCAATCTTTGGCTTTCAATGGGTAAGGGCTTTCGACCGAGCGTATTGTGCCCAAATTAAAGTACGAATTCGCAATGCTTGACGTGGCGGTGCTTGTGTCAAGCAAGATGCTGTTCTCGGTAAGTCCCTGACCGTGTTTTTCAAAATATTCTTGGGATATGCGATTGATTTTGAAACTTGACGGGTCAATGATTACATAGTCGTTTGCAGGGCTGTCCTGTTGACCGACCCAAAACTCGATATCGCAAAGCGCGTCGTAATAATTTTCGCCCGTCAAAAAGAAAGTATTAATGTTCCATCCATTAAGTTCAAGTTTGTTTGAAATAGTAAGTGATTTGTGGCCCGAGTCAAAAAACTCATCGGCCTTCTTATCGCGCCACTGGGTATCGCGGATACGCATGCTTGAATTAACGCCACTGTATGCAAGGCTATAAAAACTTAACATGTATATTTGGTGACGGCGGATAAGAAACGGCTCGGATAACTTAATACTTGCCTCACCATTGTTCGCGGCAATCAACATTAAATCGGCAACCCCAGATTTTTTCGGAAGATTTATATAATCGACATCTTCAAAATTTAAAAGGGCAGGGATGCTTGAACTCGAGATACTGGGGCGCGAGTATGTCCCGAATAACTCGGTGTCAACGGTCTGTTTTGGGTCAACAACGTTGCGCTCGAAAGTAACGCCATGGTCTTCGGCAATTTTAAAGTTGTTCTCAATCACATCTTTGCTTTCCAAATCAAGCAACATCTTAAGATGTGACTCACGTGTGTCGGCCATTTCTTCGGCATAGATTCGGTCAAAGGTTTCAAGGTTGACTTGGTCAATGCGAGGGTTTTGGAAGTATATAGCGCCACGGCTTTCGGCGGTCATCGAGCCCAAATACAAACCAAGTTTAAAACTACGTGTCTCCATAACATCGGTTTTGACAAAAAACTGGGCAGTCTTCCACGAACTTTGGTTTACAAGTCCAGGGTTGCCCTCGGCGGCGTAACTTACTTGGGGTAAATCGATTTTTGGGATAAAGTTGTCGTCAAATTCTTCTTCAGGAATCAAGTAAAACGCCCCAAAGCCTTGAACCGCGTAAAAGTCTACACTTACGACATAGTAACTGTCGGCTTGGAACTCGGTATTTGGGCTTGTGAAACTTGCGGTTGACGCAGTAGCCTCGTGCAGGTTGTTCGAAATAAAGAACACAGTATCATTCCCGATATTCATAGGCGGAGTCTTAAGATATGACAAGTCGCGTTTGATGTAATCGGATTTGAATCTGCTGAATTGGCGTAAATTCAACGCCCCACCGATAGTGGTGGTATCGGTGGCCTTTTTATCCCACCCGCTTATGTCGGCCGAAAAGACAAACCCGTTCGCGCTTTCCTTTGCCAAATTGGCATTGTTAAGTTCGACTGACCTTGTCGTAAAAATGGTTTGTGACTGTTCTGGGGCAAGATATGAAAAGCCTGCATTCTTATTATATTTGGGGTTTGTCGCGCCCAACGCAAAAGGCAATGCCCCTATAATAAGGACAACGCTTACAACTGTGGCAAGGTTTCTTTTGAAGCGGAACATGATGTGTCTAGTATCTCACAAACCCCGAACAAAATGCAAGTAGTATTTTTATTGACAAAATTCGCATTTTGTGGTATATTAACGATGGAGAAAATTTTTATGTCGTCAAAAACAAAACAAAAAGCACGAAAGAACCTCGACAACCGCAATCTCAAGAACAACAAGCACAAAAAGTTCAATCCTGTTATTAATGATGACGAAGCAGTTCGCCCTGATATGACTGGTTTTTATATCGAAATGGAGGAACACTTCCAAAAAAATCCTGAAGAAGTCGCACGTCTCAGGGAATGGGAGGCGGAAAACAAAAAGGCAGCCGAAGAAAAAGAAATTGAAGAAGCATTAAAGAAAGACCACGTTTACGATTGTGGCGGTGATTTGTCCCAAGACGAAATCGACGCCGTGCTTGAAGGCCGAATTGAATTTGACGAATTTGAAAAGAATTTCAAAAAACAAAACCCCGAATACACTGGGTACCACCCGCATCTTCCTTCGTATCTTATCTTTAAACAAGTCCAAAGCGGCGAATACAAAGGTTACGAATACGAACGCGTACCGTGCCCGGCAAAGAAAACACAAGAATCCACAATCGACGAAAAATAAGTTGGGTATTTACATTTACAAAATAATGGGCTAGGCTGTTACATATGGAAACTTTGCAAACTTACGCCTTATTTGAAGTCGGCACGACGCACGTGCGTTTGACCTTGGCCAAAGGTGTCCCTGGCGAGTATTACTATGTATACAAGATGCTTTCCGAAGCCATCCACATCAACCAACATATTGAAAACGACGGCATGATAAAATCCGCAAAGATTCATGAAGTCGTTACTATCTTAAGAATGTACAAAAAGATTTGCTATGCCGAGGGTGTAAGGAATTATTCCGCCGTTGCCGCTGAAAATTTAACCAATGCCAAAAACTATCGCAGTTTCATCGACGAATTGGGCGCAAGCATTGACCAAGACTTCAAACTGCTGACCGAAACCGAAGAAACAAATGCAATCTACACCGCGGTTGTAAACACAACAAACGTCGCAAAAGGCGTCATCATCAATGTGTCAAGTTTCTCGACACGCATAATTCACTACAGCCGTCGCATGATTCTGGACTCGGTCACAATCCCGTTCGGCTCGGTATCTCTGTTCCAAAAAGCCGAACACATGCCACCCGTCGCGACCGACCTGTTTAAAAAAGAACTTGAAAAATCCGCACCGTTTCTAAAAAACCTTGATGCCGAAACCCAAATCGTCGGGGTAGGCGATGTCATGGCCTCTTTCGGTAAAATTTCGCGTAAAATGAAAAAATATCCGCTTGATATCGAAAACGATTACGTCGCTGACAAGTCCACATTCAACGAAGTCTTCCAATTCATATCAAGCCTTGACATGGAAAAGCGTCAAAAAATCAAGGGCATCTCAAACCACAGTTCACGTACAATCCTTTGCGGTATGTGCATCATTGATGCAATGTTCCGCCACAGCCACGCCAACGAAATCGTCATTGCCTCGGCATTCCGTAACATCGGCCTCTTGTTCAACACCGTGATTCCTTCAACGGCGGAAAAACCCATAAGCGATTTGTTAACCTACAGCCTCGACAGGATTTTCGGAATGAAAGGTATCGACAAAGACGCCGCCCGCAGGCATTACGATTTGGCCTCCTTACTATTCAAACAAATCCGAGTTTTACATAAACTTCCGCGCACCTACGCAAAGGTTCTTCGTATCGCCTCAAGCCTCTATTACGCGGGAGGCTATGTAAACAACTATCACGCAATCTTGTCGGCCCCGCTTTTGGGCGTCACGCACAAAGAAATCGTGTTGGCCGCCTTCGCCGCATCCTTCAAAAAGTGGGAAGACTTCAACCTTGCCGAATGGATTAAGTACAAAGAAATGGTCACCGACGAAGATTTGGAAGCCGTGCGCAAAATTTCCATGATACTCGCGGTCGCTGAAGCGTTTGATATCCGAGGCAAAGAAATTATCAAGGACGTGTCCTGCGATGTCTTGGGCGACTCTGTAATCTTGAAACTAATCGTCGATACCGACACAAGCGTCATAAGAAACGACATAGGCGTCGCCGATGTGGAAATCTTCCACGCGAAAAAGTACGCAAAAGAATTCCAAAACACATTCAAAAAATCCCTGGAGTTACTGTGACAAACACCGACGTCCTTATCCTGGGCGCGGGCCCCGCAGGTTTAACGGCAGGCCTGTACGCCGTACGCGCGGGCGCCAAGACCGTAATAATCGAAAGCCTTGCCCCAGGTGGCTCGGTGAATTTGACCCCCGACATCGAAAACTTTCCTGGCTTTATTAAAATAGGTGGAGCAGAACTAGGCACAAAAATGCTCGAACAAACCGAGTCCGCAGGTGCCCGGGTCGTATACGACGAAGTCGAAGACATTGACTTCGACAAACGCACGGTCAAAACCGCCGAGGCCACATACAAATACAATTCACTGATTATTGCAACAGGCGTGTCCCCTCGAAAGTTGGGCCTTGGAAACGAAGAAGACTTCATCGGCAACGGCATCCACTTTTGTGGCCTCTGCGACGGCCAATTTTACCGCGGAAAGGACATAGTCGTCGTCGGCGGTGGCAATCACGCAGTCGAAGAAGTGATATACCTGTCCGCAATCGCAAAATCGGTGACAATCATCAATAACACCGACAAGTTCATCGCCCAAGAAGTCCTCGTAAACAAAATCCCCGCAAAAGCCAAAGTTTACCACAGCGCCACGGTCACAGAAATCATCGCCGACAAAAAAATCACAGGTGTAAAACTAAAAGACGGCACCAAAATCGCCTGCGACGGAATTTTCGTGGCAATAGGCCGTGTTCCCAATACAAACCTCTTTAAAGACAAGTTGGACTTGTCACGCGACGGCTACCTGGTTGTCAACAACGAAATGCGCACATCAAATGCAAGCGTATTCGCCGCGGGCGACGTAGTTCAAAAACAAATACGCCAGGTCATCACCGCCTGCGCCGACGGAGCAATCGCTGCCACCTTCGCAACCCGAAAATAACTCAATCGTTGAATATCTCGGTGGCCCATTCGGAACGAATCGGGTCAAATTTGAACTTTTCGCCAGGGTCAAGTTTCGGATTATCGGTATCCAAGTTAAACCAAGTCCCCGTC